>JAJXZM010000054.1 GCA_021780055.1 Acidobacteriota bacterium | reverse complement strand
GAGCGAGCCACAGCCATAAGATCGGAGAAGACCACCGGCGTTTTCGCGGTCGCGCCGAGTTGCGACAAGCACGCCGAGGCTCGTTGAAAGTACTCTTGGGGATTGTAAATGGTCCTCAGGATGCGACGGTAACCTTCAATGAGCTGTTCCGCATCCATCTTGGGGATGAAATTCAGGTCGAGCAGAGTGTTACTGCCGAGGCTCTCCTTCAGGAGACGGCCTTCGCCCTTCAGTCGCCGCCACAACTGCGTGTGAGGCAGCGCGGTGAGCAAGCCAACCATGGAAAGTGGAATCGCCGCCTCTCGAATGAACTGGATCTGCCGGTCGAACACGTCCGCGGGGTCGTTGTCGAAGCCGACGATGAAGCCAGCCATCACCTCGATCCCGTAAGACTGGACGAGCTTTACGCTTTCCAGTAAGTCCTTTCTCAGGTTCTGGAACTTCGTCGTTTCTTTGAGGCTCTCGGTTACGGGGGTCTCGATGCCCATGAATACTCGCTTGAAATTGGCCTCGCGCATTAATCGCAGCAGGTCTTCGTCTTCGGCGAGGTTCAAAGAAGCCTCCGTGTAAAGCGTGAACGGAGACTTGTGTTGGCGCATCCACTCCACGAGACGGGCAAGCAGGAGCTTAACCTTTGTCTTGTTACCTATAAAGTTGTCATCCACCATAAACACAGAGCCGCGCCAGCCCAGCCGGCGTAGCTGGTCGAGTTCCGCGCACACCTGATCGGGCGTCTTCGTTCTCGGCCGACGGCCGTAGATTTCGATGATGTCGCAGAATTCACAGGTGAAAGGACAGCCCCGGGAGTACTGAAGCGACATGGAACTATAGCGGCGCAGGGGAGCGAGGTGCAGTTGCGGCAGTGGCACCTGCGTGACGTCGGGCCATTGCTTTTTGAAGTAGTAGGGCTGGGCCTCCCCCCGTTCAAGGTCCGCCGCGAGCTGGGGGATAATCTCCTCGGCTTCCCCCTCGACGGTGTGGTCGGCTTCGGCGATGGCAGGGTCTTTGGCGCTGACAATCGGACCGCCGACCACCGTGCGCACGCCGCGACACTTAGCGCGCGCGATCTGCTTCTTGATCGAGGGTCCCTGCACAATCATGCCGCTCAGGAAGACCACGTCCGCCCAAGCCAGGTCGGACTCCTTGAGGCGGCACACGTTCAGGTCCACCAGTCGGCGTTCCCAGTGCGAAGGCAACATCGCGGACACGGTGAGTAAACCCAGAGGAGGAAAGGCCGACCTTTTCCCTTCAAATGGTAAAGCGTGCTTGAAGCTCCAGAACGTGTCCGGAAACTCAGGGTAGACCAATAAAACCTTCACGAAACCCTCCTCACCTGCCTCGGATGACTCAAGCAGCCTGCAATCCGAAGCGCCAAGGGTAGAAGCCACGCCGAGATCTCTTTCGGGATTTCCATTTTGGGGCCCGCTTGGCTGACGGTAGATCCAAGATTTTCATTTTTGAGCCCTGCACAATGATTGAAGCATATTAGGTCTATGACCGCCTTAACAGATTCCTTTTATAGCCGAACTTTGCTCGGGCCTTTCTCCGCGTGAACTTCCAGTTGATCTTAACGCGCAGCCGATTGACTTGGCGATTCCAGGCGTGGGATTCCCTTCGTAGGACGTCCAAGCTGGAAATCCGCCGCCGCCCCAGGCATTGCCTGGAGAACAAACTGATCTCGATTTCCGCCTGGTTCAACCAACTCCCATGCTTGGGCGTGTAGTGGACCGTGAGGCGTTTCCAGAGAGCGTCGCCCCTTTCCATTCCGAAATGGTCAGTGAGCGACTTGCGGCCATGGATGTTGAGATTGTCCATCACCACATGAATCGTTTGCGCCGAGGGGTAACAGCTTACAATCGTGTCCACGGCCTGGGCAAATTCGGGAGCGGACCGATCCGGGGTGGGCAAGGTGAAATGCCGTCCGGCCTTTGGCTCCACGGCGCAGAAGACGTTCGCTGTGCCGCAGCGCTTGTACTCGTTGTCGCGTTTAGCGATCCGGCCGGGTGCGGCCGGTGTTGGAGGCCGCAAGTCGGCATGCAACACCACCGGCTTCTCGTCCAAGCAGACGACCGGCTCGGCGGGATCATAGGGTTTTTCGTAGGTTGCCAGAACGTCTTCCATCTTCTCAACGTACTCCTGGTTCAGTTCCGCGACGCACCACATTTTTTCCCCGCCACGGCTTCAGGTCGTGGCTGAGCAATAAGACACGAACCGTCTCCCGGCCCACCGTCGGAACCAGTTTTCGCTTGACGGCCTGCTCTGCCACCAACCGGACCGTCCAACGCGCGTAGCCGGGCGGGGGCTGGCTGCAAACCATGGCGATGATCCGCTGCTTTTCCGAGGCGTCCAGCAGAGGCTCCGCACCCCGACCTTGCCTCTCGTAGAGCGCGCTTTGGAGTCCGCCTCGCCGATACCGGTGGCCAATCCGCCGCACAGCTTGTGGCGTTAAATGCACGACCTTTGCCACAGCCGGCGCCGTCATGCCCAGCGACAACTGCTCCAGCGCCAGTGCGCGCAAGACCACCCGGACCTGCTGAATACCGGCCCGCAATAGTTTCTGGAGTTCCTTCTGATCTTTCGCAGATACCTTCACCTCGATAGGGCGTCGCGACATGCCCCAGTATAGGCTCGAACATCCCAACGGGGCAAGAGATTATAGAATCTCTTCATGCGGTCATAGACCTAGTAGCGTCGCCTCCGTTCAAAAGTGCTCACCTTAGCGGGAAATCACTTCGGAACCCGGATCTACTCCTCGTGCAGCCGGCCTGAGGAAACGACATCGAAACGCAAGACCGAGACTTTAACGCAGGATCATCTTGCACTGATCGCGGTGGATTGCGCGCGTTCGGCTGCGTGCAGTCCAACCTCTACAGGACGGGCCGATTGCATAATGTCTTTCGCCTTGGCCACCTCGTCCGCCGTGCCGTGAGCCAGGACAAGGAATTTGTCGGACTTAAGCGCCAACTCGTATTTCACGACGCTGTCCTTCGGTATGCCAATGCTGTACAACCCCGCGCCGAGTGCGCTCAATCCACCCACCACAACAGCGCCCTCGAGAGCGCCAACAATCCACGCCACGAGAGGCCCGGCTACTAAGACCGGGCCGATGCCTGGAATGGCGAAGAAAGCGGCTCCGAACAACATCCCCCAAATCCCACCCCAGAAGGCGCCGAGTCTTCCCCAGTGCTTCATGCGGTCGCCGGTATTGTAGTACCCCACCACCTGCTCGTCGGTGTGATAGTCCTTGCCGACGATGGACATCTTCTTCATGTCAAACCCGGACCTTTGCAGCTCCTTCACGGCTTCCTCTGCTTGGGAGTGGCTGTCGTAAATGGCTACAACCGAGTTCACTTTAGTCATGACTTGCGCTCCTTTTCGATTCCAGATGGATTTTGCTGCTTTTCTGTGCGGTGCCCATTGGCAACTCCTGGATGACTGTAGATGCACGCTTCAGAGAATTACGACCCATCACGAAGATAACTGGTCAGGCTTGGGATGTCTGGTCACAATTGATCACTAAGGTAGTCAAAAACGCACACATCAGTCGAACGGCTCGTAATTCATGCTTTTGGAGGTCAGGAAAACCGGGGCTACAAAGCCTTCTTGGCTGGCCTCTTCTGACACCTTCAGCGCAGCAGCACGCCAGCATAGCCACGCCCGGCGCGTGAGCCGTATTGGGTCGCGTAGACATGGCTGAATTCTGCGCCCAATAGTAAGATCTGTGCGGAGTAATAAATCCAGATGAGTAAAGTGATGAACGAACCCGCTGCTCCATAAGCCAAGACCATGTTGGATTTGCCCATGTATGAGCCCATCACCACTTTCCCGATCGTAAAGAAAAGGGCCGTGAGAACCGCGCCGGCCCATACATCAGCCCATGCCACATGGGTATCAGGCAGAAGTTTGAATATCATGGCAAGCAAGAGCGCTGTAATCCCAAATGAAGGCAAGGTGCCGGAGGATGGTGAGAGAATGGACGAGACAGGAATCAGATCCGACACAAACTTTGCCACGGCGACCAGTCCCGCGCTCGAAGCGAGCGATACCACCAGCAAGCACACCACGCCCAACACAAGGACGAAAGACAGCAACCGTTTTCTGAGCTGCCCGGCAAAGAGGCTTCCGGACTTCGGCTTAACTCTCCAGATTTTATTGAGCGCGTCCTGAAGCTCAACGAACACGCCCATCGCTCCCAACAACAGGGTCCCAATCCCAATAAGACCCGTGCCAGCCCCGAGGCCTCGCCCTTTGATGCCCTGAATAACACTTTGGACGACTGCCACGCCTTCATGCCCGCCCAGAGATCGTGTTTGGTGCACGATTTGCCCCGCCGCACCCTTTTCGCCGTAAACCACGCTGGCCATTGCCAGAGCGATAACCAGAAGCGGTGCCAGAGAAATGACCGCATAGAATGCCAGCGCCGCGCCCTGGCTTGTCGCGTTGTCTTCCAGCCAATCCCTACACGTTGTTTTGAGTAAAAGCCACGCGATTCTTATAAGTCTGAACACCTTCAAGACACCCCGGCAGATCGGAATTCTTTCGAAGTATCGCCTGCCAAGCCCCTTCCGTTTCAAAAGTACAATCGACGATTTGGCGCCTCGTCTGTAACACGGATGAAGAGCAACCAGGTCCGCAGCGGCTTCGGTGGGCTTGATATCCATTACGTCACTGACGACAATCCCATCGCAAAATCCGATGATTCAGCCGCACATGCGGTGATTTCATTCACCTGCGCCACTGGAAGGATTGAAACTCCTCGCATGTGGTTCAGCCTCTGAGAAGACGCTCACGATTTCCGCGCTGCTGCCACCGGCTCCGCATAGACTTGGGTTTCTACTGGGACCCGAGGTCGAGGTTCCTTTTCTGCGCAAACGGGACTTGCTTCACATGCTTCCTGTGCAAGTGTATGAGGACCGTATTCGCTGCCAGTTGCTGCAGGCACGTGGAAAATGCCGACTCGCCCCGGAACGTGGAGATCTTCCGAAAAACCCGCAGGAACGCGGCCTCGGTTAAGCCCTCGGCTTCCTGGTGAGAACCTGTCATGCGCAGGCAGAGGCCGTAAACGCGGCGCTTGTAAGCATCGAAGAGCGCGGCGAAGGCTGCTTCCTCCCCTCGCTGGGCGCGCGCTACCAAGTTATCCCCCAAAGCGGCCTCCAAGCTCTACATGCGATGATGAAAACCTTTCATGGCCCCTTTCTCATTTTCGCCCGGCAACGAACTTCGCTAGACAACCTGCTCTTTTTGCTTCCTCTCATAGAGGATATGGAGGCCCCGAACGGTGTTCTGTTAAGTCGGGAGCTATTCACGGAAACCCTCGCGGGTGAGATAAAGACCAGATACAAGATTGACCCGTCGGAGCGCTCGACCGGCCCCGACCGCAGCACCGGTCCCGGCGCTGTGAGCGGCCCCACCCCCAGATGTGTCATGACCCGCCGCGCGTGTCCGCTCCGTGTCACCGTCGGCTCGATCGCCGGCCATGTTCAGCCACCCGCTCGGTGTGTTGCTAAACCAGCCTCAGCAAGTCTTCCTCCCGTCGCGCTACCCCTTCTCTCAATGGATGCACTTGTAGTGCTTCCCGGCCCGCCGGTCGTGGATCTGGGTGCCCATTTCTTTGCGATTACGGTTGTCCCACGGTTCTGGTGGGATACAATTTCAAATTCATCCATCAACCGCCTGACGAGGGGCAACCCCAATCCCAGCCTGCCGTTGGTGGAAAAGCCGTCTTGCAACGCATTTCTTACTTTGGATATTCCGGGCCCCCTGTCACGGGCCACCACCATTACCCCCGTCCTGTTTTCCTGATGGATGCTTCTTAACACGATCTCGCCGCAGCCAGCGTACTGGAGGATGTTGCGCGCCAACTCTGAAACAACCGCCGTGATCTTTGTTGACTCCAGGGCAGTGAAATCTGCCATAGACGCCAGTTCCCGTCCGCGCTGGCGCACCTGGAGGATATCCCGGTCAGAGGCAACTGGGATCTTGACCTGTTCCACTCGGGGGCACTCCGAGGGCCGAGTTTTGGTATTAAGTGGCATTCGCTAACCCTCCAACTTTTTTTAAGCGGCTATGCTTTTGGGGTAACTGTAAAACTTGGGACGAGTGAAAATCCTACCCGCCGCATTACAATCCTTGAACAAGAGATTCTAATTCTGGATCAATTGCGCGTCAGTCCTGTATTGCTCAAACCTCTGGTCAAAATTGCTCATCCCGATTTGCAGGGGGAAACCAGAGTGGGGGCGGAAATTACCGAGGTTTGACAGAGATAAGTATGCTTCGTTACGTAAGAAAGCGCCACAGCGCGGCTCCTCGCTGCCCGAGTCTGAGCAAAGCTTCTACCTTCGAGAGGACTCCATCCGGTGCGATGCTTCGCCGCGCGGCACACCAATCATCAAGGCATCCTGCTCGCTCGGACGATAAATCGTTTGGGTGCGGGTCCCACAAAATAGAACGGGTAACAGGTCACCAGGGTTAGAATCGGACAAGCAGAGCGACCCAGCACTTCAATATCCTTGGGCGAGACCACTTCAGTAAAATCCACGCGATAGCGGTACGATCCATTTAACGTCTTCAAGGTAATTTCATCACCCTTACGGATGTCGCGCAGGGGTCTGAAAAACGTATCGCGGTGCCCTGCGAGCACCACGTTCCCTTGCCGACCAGGCAGCGCGGTGCCTGGAACATGGCCGACGGCCCGTCGCAAAGTCCTTCCGTTGTCGCCTTCCTCGATCATCGCTTTAAGCCCGATACTGCTGATCTCGATTTGCCCCAACGAAGACCCTTCGATAGCAGCACTCCCAACTCGGGTGCGGTCCGCTTTGGCCAAGGCCGGAAGGGGCGACGGGTGAAGCGGTTCAACGCTGCCGATAACCGGCTTCAAACATTTCAAGGCTCGTTCAAACCGCCAGGTTTCGTAGGCCTGATAGACCCTCGCGTCGACCAGCGCATAGCCGGCGTAACCGAGCGCCAGGATGCCGACAGCAAAAAAGAAGTATCGGCTCCAACGGAGGACCGATTGGGTTCGCCGCTGATGGAGCACGTGCCGCTGGGTTCTGAGGTTCATGGTTGGTCGCCTGGGCTCGCGGGAATGGTTTGAGGTTTCAAGAGTGCGGTATAACCGGCCCGTGTGCGGACGAACAAGCGTCCACGGTGCGGCGCCTCGGCCTTCACTTGGATGGCGCGATAGGTCCCGTCCAGCTTTCGGTTCGTGGGTATATAAGCGATCGTGTACTGGTTGCGAATGTCGCGGGCGATCTGCTCGCAAATCGGAACAACTTGGCTTATTGACTTTGGCAGGAAGGCTTCACCGCCCGTTTCCCGGGCAAGCTGCTTGAGAACATGAGGGTTCTTGTCGGGATCATTTTGATCAAAGAGGCCGAGGGTGTAGATGATGGCGTCCGACTGCCTTGCCATGGCCATGATCTGGTCAAGGTTGTGCAGGCTCGCGTTGTCACCCCCATCACTGATCACGATCAGCACTTTTTTATCCCGGTCGCCGCTCTTCAGGTGTTCAAGCGCAGCAGCAATCGCGTCGTAGAGCGCAGTCTCGCCGTCTGCTTTGATGCGGGATAGCGCAACTTGCAGTTGACCTGGTTGGTCCGTGAACGGCGTGTTATCAGGCAGGGCAAACCGAACATGCTCGTTGAAATTGACCACGAACATCTGGTCCTGCCGGTTGCTGGAGCGGGCAAAGGCCAGAGCAGCGGCAATCACATCACGCACCTTCGGCCCCATGCTGCCGCTGTTGTCAATCACCAGGCCGACAGTGACCGGGATATCCTCGTGGCTGAAATACTTAATCTGCTGCAAGACTCCATCCTCGTAAACATGGAAGTCATCCTGGCCGAGGCCCGAAACGAGATTCCCTCTGCGGTTCTGCACGGTGGCGTGCAAAACCACCAGGCCAACGCTTACCCTGATCGTGTAAGGGTCTTGCTGACTCCTGCCGGGCATCAGCGCTTCTTGAGGGTGGGTAATACTGGGCAGAGCCATCAGGAAGAAGAGAGCCGCCACGCTTCGCTGGGCGATGGTCCATGCATTCCCGTTGCGTACTCCCATGAATAACTTCGCGGCGCGCAAGCTCTACCTCCCTGAGAAGGACCAGCGTGACTAAGGCTCTCGAGACTCCACCGCCGTCCGTCTTCGGATCAGCGGAATGTCGTCGTATATGAGCTTGTGTAACGTCTCTGCCAGGATACGCCCTCCCTCGATGAGCACCAGGAACATGACGCAAGGTATAAACAGCAACGTCATGCCGATCCACACGGCGAGTACACAAACAGCATATTCAGAGATGGTGAACATTGGCACCCTCAATTCCTCCGTCATCGAAGCAAAATCTGAGCGGTAGCACGGGAGGCCACCCAGGTGGTTGCAGACTCTTGCCGCTCGTGAGGGGAGGTGATACTTGCGTACCACCCCCCTTCACTACCCGACGCTTGGCCAGATTGCCCGGACCCGGCAGATTGGCGGCCCGAAGCATCCTCATGAGTCCCCTTGCCTTGGTTTAAGCAAGCAACCAACTTCTGGTTCAGGCAGTTCGCTTGGAAAAAGCCCAAATACCAAGGCCTGCTCCCAGGGATAGTATCCCGATCAATGCCAAAAGCGGGATCTCACTTGCTGTTTTTGGCATGGTCTCGGCAGCAGACGCTGTCTCGACCGGCGGAGCTTCAACAACTTGAGCTACCGGAACCTCTTCTCCTGCGGGGGTAACGGCTTCGACTGGAACATCCTTCAATGCTGCTGGTTCGGTTGGCAACTCAGTCACCGCGGGAACGGGCTCATTGGTCAACTTCGCCAGCTCGATAGCCTTTTCCTTGGGATAGACAAATTCCTGGCCCCATTGCGCTCCTGGATAAAACCATGCCCTGATGGCTTCCGGCTGCCCTTCCGCCCTCTCCCTAAAAGTCATTACCGTTTTGTCGGTCGACTTCAGGCGGTAATTCGGTATGGCAAGGATGGTTGTGAATACGTGGGTTCCATCCTCGCTGAAGATTTGGACAATGTCACGGTCAGCCAGCGAATCCGCCAGCTTGAAGATATATGTGCCCGCTGGCAAGGTCTGAGCACCCACACCCGGAACCTCGACCGGAGCGTTGAAGGTCACAGTGGTTTTCTTGTTCCACTCATCTGCCTTCGCACTGGGTAGAGCTGCTAGAGCTGCCAGGAACACGCAAAAACTCACTGCGACTATTTTGAATCGGTCTATCTGTTTCATCGGAATTACCTCACCTTTTTACAGAGGCGTTCGATTCTGCCCCCTTGCATAAAACTGGATTTACTTTTGTAAGTTGAGGTCACGAGGGACCTCACCGCATGCCGTGACCCGCTTCCAAGCCGGGCATATGCATTCGGTTGGCGGCCCGGCTGATAAGCCACCCGGCGATCGCAGACTCAATGCATCCACAGGGAAACGGCATAAGGACACGTCAACACTGGAGACCCTGGCAACGCCGCCGGAGAAATTGGCTGGGTGGAAAGACCACGCAGCTCTTCCAGTTCACCTCGTCCGAACAATGTGTATCCCTGGCGTTTCGCCTGCTCGACGCGGATCTCGTCGAGGATGGCACGCTCCTGGATGGAAACCCACAAGTCAGCCTGAAAGGCCTCAAGGCCGGATAAATCATAGTCAGGTCTCACACTTCCCCTCCTTCAATGTGTCCCCGGGGGATAATACCTTTGAGGCGAGACCGCCAAGCTTTGCGCCTCCCCCCTGGAACCACTCCGACAGCAGCAGGACAACGAGAATCATCAAAACAGGCCCGGGCGCAGCCTGCGGCCGCTTTGGCAAACAGGCTCAATTTCTGCTATTTGAACGCTTGCCCGCCCTTAGGAGCGTATTTCGTCAGCGCGCTGTCTAAAGGTTGGGCCGCCCGAGGAGTGCCCACTGTGCCGTCGATCAGAATTTGCTTAGCGGTGACCTTGCGCCCATAGAGCTTCTGGTTGTCGTCCTCATCTTGCTTCACGACGGCACCATCGAGCGACACCCCCGCGAACAAACCCTGGGACCGCGAGTAGCTGAGAATCTCGGCGTGGAGCTGAGCGTCAGTCGCGCCTTGGGCGGAACGGCCCACCGGCCCGGCCGCTGCGGATGCTTCTGCGCCCAGCTTAACGCTGTCCTGGACCAACTTTCTTACACCGTCAGAGTTCATGACGAGGAAAACGACGTCCGTGGACTTCCCGCCGATCTGAAATCCAAAGCTCCCGCCGCCCACCGTGAACATCGAAGGCGCGCCCCACTCACCGTTTCCGCCCCGGCGGCACACCAGCACACCTCGTCCATAAGTTCCCCCAAATCCAAAAGCGAACTTCAGCTCCGAAGGAATGATGCCCACACAGACAGCGTTGTTCAGCAACTCGCTTGGAATGCCCTGGTCGGGAGTTGCCATGACCTCATTGAGAACGGTGGTAGACTTTTGTAGTTGGCTCTCGCCTGCGAAAGCCGGCGCACAGATTGCCAGTAACAGAAAAACAAACATAA
>JAJXZM010000583.1 GCA_021780055.1 Acidobacteriota bacterium | reverse complement strand
CGAAACCTCGACAACTGGCCGAAATTGATTGAAGTGCGCGATGCGGCTCTGAAGGCGCTGGAGACGGCGCGACGGGAAGACGTGATCCACAGCCCGCTCGAAGCCAGGATCTACCTGAGCGGGGACGAAAATCTCGCGCCACTGCTGGAAAAATATCGGGCCGACCTTCCCACACTTCTGATCGTTTCACAGGTTGAGCTTGAGCCTTATTCCGCCGAGGGCGCTGTTGAAAGCTCGCTGCCCGGGCTTAGAATCAGGATTGAGCGCGCTTCGGGGGGCAAGTGCGCGCGCTGCTGGAACTACTCGGAGCAGGTGGGCAAGGATGAGATTTATCCCGACGTCTGCGAGCGCTGCCTGGCCGCCCTGCACGAGATTGAAGCCGGCGCCGCAGACTGACGCATAGCGCAGCGCCCGCCGGGGCGAATTCTCAGCTAAACTGATCTATATGCCCGAAGAAACTTCCCAGGCCGTGAATGCCGCCGCATCGTCCGGCGTGCCCGCCGGCCGCGTCAGTACTCTCAAACGCATTGTGTGTGCGCTGATTGGCGTGCTGATTTTTGCAGGCGACCAGATCACCAAGAGAATCGTTCAACACTCCATCCCTCACGACACCGAGATCCCGGTGATTTCAGGTTTCTTTAACATCATTCACACGGAAAACACCGGCATCGCGTTCAGCCTGTTTGCCGGAGCGTCGTCGCCCTGGAAACTAGTCCTGCTGATCGGTGTTTCCTTTGCGCTGCTGGTCACGGTGATCGTCATTGCCCTGAAAACCAGGGACATGACGTGGGGGACCGGAGTGGCCCTGGCCATGATCCTCGGGGGGGCTTCTTCCAACCTGTTTGACCGCATTCGTTTCGGGCAGGTCGTTGACTTTCTCGACGTCTATTACCGGAGCTACCATTGGCCCACATTCAACGTGGCGGACAGCGCCATTGTGGTGGGAGCCGGGCTCCTGATCATTGAAATCCTGACTTCCAAGTGACCTCCAATGACTGGGAACGAGCCTCAGGACGGAGACCTGCGGGAATTTGTGGCGGCGGCGGAAGACGCGGGCCGTCGCCTGGACGTCTTTCTCGCGGAACAGATGCCTGACTGGAGCCGCAGCCAGTTGCAGCAGGTGCTACGGTCGGGGCTGGTGAAGATCGAAGGCCAGCCGGTTACAAAATCCGGCACAAAGGTCGATGCCGGCGCCCACATCAGCATCCTGGCAAAGCGTGAGCCGCTCCACGCCTTTGCCGAAGACCTTCCGCTGAATATCATTTACGAGGATGAAGACCTGGCAGTGGTGGACAAGGCCGCCGGAATGGCGGTCCACATTGGCGTTGGGACCAAAGCCGGAACGCTGGTGAACGCGCTGCTTTTTCACCTCGGCGACAGTCTCTCAAGCGTTTCCGGCGAGATGCGACCGGGGATCGTTCATCGTTTGGACAAGATGACTTCCGGGCTGATCGTCGTGGCCAAGAACGACGCCGCGCACCGCGCCCTCGCAGACCAGTTCCGTGCGCGGACGGTTCACAAGCATTACCAGACGCTGGTCCACGGGCGCGTGGAGGCGGAGCAAGAAAAAATCGACGGGGCCGTGGGGCGCGATCCGGTGAAGCGCGCGCGGATGAAGGTGGACGGCATCGCCCCGCGCGAAGCCGTGACGCTTTATCACGTGCTGCGCCGGTTTCATCACTTCACGCTGGTTGACGCGGAGCCGCAGACCGGCCGCACCCACCAGATCCGAGTGCATTTTGCCTATCTGCACCACCCGGTGGTTGGCGACCGCATGTATGGCGCGCCCGGCAAGGTGCGGATCGGGTCGCAGGAACGGGAAACGCTCGACCGGAATTTCTTGCACGCCGCGCGGATCGAGTTTACGCATCCGCGTACCGGTGAGCCCATGAACTTCTCGTCGCCGCTGCCGCGGAAATTGGCAGCCTTTCTGGAGTCTCTGGAACAGCACGACCGTTGACCGCAGGCGCTGACATGATATTTATTCTCGCGGTGTCGAAAGCGCGGTAGGATAAAACGATACAAAAGTTCCGGGGTTACAGGTACACGACATTGAGGAGGAGAACGATGAAACGGTTAGTGACGATGACCTTCGGGTTGGCGGTGGCGCTGGCGATGACTTTGCCTCTTCAGGCGGCGAATGCGCGGGGCAAATCAGAGATTACTTTGAAAGGCAAGACGGTTTCCGTCGATTACGGCCGTCCAACGCTTCACGGCAGAACGGTTGATGAGATGCTTTCCCAGTTGAAAGAAGGCGAATTCTGGCGGCTGGGCGCGGACTCGTCCACCACATTTGAAACCGGCGTGGCGCTTGATTTTGGCGGCAAGACCGTCCCGGCAGGCACCTACAGCCTGTGGGCTGAGAAACTGGCCGGCAACAAGTGGGACCTGGTTTTCAACAAGCAGCACGGCCAGTGGGGAACCAGTCACGATCCAAAGCTGGATTTTGTAAAGGTGCCCCTGCATGAATCAAAGGCCAGCGACTCGGCTGAAATGGTCACCATTAAACTGAGCGAAGCGGGTGGCGGCGGCCACTTCTCAGTTCAATGGGGCGATCTGATGCTGGAAACAAGCTTTAAGGCCAAGTAGCGCGGGCCGCAACAATGCATTCAATCCGTAGCGCCGCCGTCAGGACGGCACACACCGCGGGATGCGGCGCTACGGCGAGGCTTTTGTAACCTCTCTTCTTGAACA
>JAJXZM010000219.1 GCA_021780055.1 Acidobacteriota bacterium | reverse complement strand
ACACCTGCCTGTTTCCGTCATTCGACGCGTAAAAAGTCTTCGCCCCGGAAGCGAGCAAATTCACAACCAGCGGCGGCAGGCTGCGGTTTTCTTTTTTCCACTGAGCAACGATTTTCTCCGCGCCCACGGCGTCCCACAGCTCAAACGGTCCCAGTTCCCAGCTGAATCCCCACTTCATGGCGGTATCAACAGAAGGGATGTCATCGGAAATTTCCGGGATACGCATGGCGGCGTAGTGGAAGGTATCGCCCAACACCTTGCGGTAGAAATCCCCCACGCGGTCGGGCGAGTCGGCCAGTGTGGCAATGCGCCTGGAGGTGTCTTCCATGGTGCGGGCCATATCAACGGAAGCGAAGCGCGGCTTCTGCCGCTCTCGGTATTCAAAGCTCTTCAAGTCGATGGTGAGGATCTCCGTCGATCCATCGCCCGCCTTGATCTTTTTATAGAAGCCACCGCCCGTCTTGTCACCCAGCAGCTTGCGCTGGTGCATGTCGCGGATAAAATCCGGCAGCACGAACAGATCGTGTCGCTCGTCATCGTATAGGGCGTCGGCCAGGTTCGTGACTACATGCACCATCACGTCAAGACCCACAATGTCCGTGGTGCGGAAAGTCGCGGACTTTGGCAGGCCCATCAGTGGCCCGGTCAGCAGGTCAATTTCTTCAATACTGAAGCCGTCCTGCACCATGCGGTGAAGCACGGCCATGGTGAAGAACAAGCCGACGCGGTTGCCGATAAAGTTTGGCGTGTCGTGCGCGTGAACGATTCCCTTTCCCAGTACGCGGTCACCGAAATTGGAGATGGTTTCCACTACGTCCGGCGCGGTTTCCGGCGTGGGAATTAATTCCAGCAGCTTCATGTATCGCGGAGGATTGAAAAAGTGCGTTCCCAGGAAGTTGCGGCGGAAGTCGTCCGGCATGCCCTCGGCCAGGTTCGCGATCGCGATGCCGGAGGTGTTGGAGCTGAAGATGGCGCCGGGCTTGCGATGCTGGAGGACTTTCTGGTAAAGCGACCGCTTGATCTCGCGGTTTTCGGTGACGGCTTCGATGATCCAATCGCAATCGCGGACAAGGGCCAGATTGTCCTCAAAAGTTCCTACCGTAATCAGGCGTGCGGCTTCAGGAACAAAGAACGCGGGCGGGCGCGATTTGAGCGCTGCATCAAGACCTGCCTGCGCAATACGGTTGCGGGCCTTCGGGTCATCGGCGTCAGTGCCCTCGGGCACGATGTCGAGCAGCACGGATGGAATGGAGGCATTTGCAAGGTGAGCAGCAATGCGGGCCCCCATGGTTCCCGCTCCCAGAATGGCAACTTTGTGGATCTCGCGCACGGAACCTCCCGGGGTGAAAGGAAAATTGTCCAAGGGTGATTATGCGAGAAGGGTGAGGGAGGGTCAAGGAGTGCATTGTAGGGGTTGTGTAAACCATTTGCCGGTTAGCGCCTGACAATTGCGCTCAGTTGCGTCCAACTGCAATTTGTCGACTGTTGGAAAATTGAGAACGGAAATTCCTGCTAACACGCTGTATTGTTGAAATGACGACGTTTGGAGGGAAGCACGGGTCATGGACAACTATCGTTCTCTGGGCCGCTCGCCCATCGCCATCTCGCCTATTGGCCTTGGCTGCTGGCAGTTCTCCGAAGGCCGGGGGTTTGCCGGCCGCTTTTGGCCGGCCTTGTCGCAGGAGACTGCGAATCACATTGTCGCGGCCAGCCTTGATGCCGGCATCAATTGGTTCGACACTGCCGAGGTTTACGGTGGTGGACGCTCGGAAGCGGCGCTCGCCAGGGCCCTGACGGCTGCCGGCAAGAAGAACGGTGACGTGGTGGTGGCCACGAAGTGGTGGCCCATGTGGCGAACCGCCGGGAACATCAAGGCGACGATCAGGGCGCGTCAGTCGTTTCTGGCGTCGTTCGGCATTGACCTTTACCAGATCCACCAGCCCTTTGCCCTGGCCTCGACCGCGGCGCAGATGCACGCTATGGCCGACCTGGTCGAAGATCAGCGAATTCGCACCGTGGGGGTGAGCAACTTTTCAGCGGCAAAAATGCGCGCTGCGCATCAGGTCCTGGCCACGAGGGGAATCCACCTTGTTTCAAACCAGGTGCGATACAGCCTCCTCGATCGGCGGATCGAGAAGAACGGAGTTCTCAAGGCTGCAAAGGAACTGGGCATCACGATCATCGCCTACTCGCCGCTCGCGCAAGGGATCCTTTCGGGGAAGTATCACCGCGACCCGGATATGATCCGTTCGCGCCCGGGTCCCAGGAAGTGGATGACGGCGTTCCGGCGCCGCGGCCTGGATCGCTCGAGGGCGCTCGTGGCCGCACTCGAGGAAATCGCCCGTGCGCACGACGCCACGCCCTCGCAGGTGGCACTCAATTGGCTCGCAGATTTTCACGGGGACACCGTGGTGGTTATCCCCGGAGCGACGAGCGTCGCGCAGGCGGAAGAGAACGCCGGCGCGATGAGGTTCCGGCTCAGCGACGCCGAGATGAAGAGGCTTGACGAGCTTTCGCTGTCTTTTTGCTAAATCGTGGAGCGGCTTCCCGTGACTTAGGCTATGGGCTAAAATCTTTAGCCCCTCCGAGCCTACGGGTGGGTACAAGAAAGACCCGCCCTTATCATTTGTGTAATCCGTGCTATCGCGTGGGCTCCATCTGGAGGGCGTTGTTGAAGCGGTTGAAGTAATTGAAGAGGCCTGCGACGGCGGCGATTTCGATGATCTCACCTTCAGAAAAGTGCTGCCGAACGCTAGCGAATAGTTCATCGGGGACGTTATTGGAATCGAGCGTGAGGGCCTCGGCAAATTTGAGGGCGGCCTGCTCACGCGGGCTGAAGCAATTGCCATCGCCGGTTTCGAGCGCCCGCATTTCTTCTTCGGTGGCCCCGAACCGCCTTGCCAAGGCGGTATGCGAATCCAGTCAATATTCGCAGCGATTCAGGTGAGAAACGCGGACGGCCACCATTTCTTTAAGTTTCCGGCTCAGGTCGCCCGTGCTCATAACGGTCTGGAAATGTTTGGTCATGGTGGCCATGATTTCCGGCCGGTGGGCGGCCGTCCGGAACATGTTGGGAACCTGGCCTCGTTCTTTGATAAAAGCCTCAAATGCCTCGCGGGCCCTGGGGTCAGCCTGATCGAGAGAAATTTTGGTGAGTCGTGGCATGTCATCTGTCCCGTGGCTTACGCCGTGGGTGCAGGGTCCGGGCCGCATACATCGCCAACGGCGCGACGTGTGATGCGCCACCCGAAACCACTGCTAAAGCGTGCTTACTGCGTTTCGTAGGAGGCCAGGAAGGTTTTCATTGCCGCCGCGTTCATCTTAAGTTTGCCGGAGGCGATGAGTTCCTTCTTCAGGTTCTGGCGAAAAATCTCGTAGGCCAGGCTGCGTTTTTGCGTCAGAAGCTCTTCCCGGATCTGGCCTTCCTGCGAAGCGAAGTTACTTTCGTCAGGCGGAGTGTGCGACAGGACATGGATCACCGCGTCATTGCCCTCGACCGAAAGCACACCGCTGGTCTGGCCGGGATTTAGCGAGAAGGCTTCGGGCACGCCCTGGCCGGGGCCGAGGTTCGGGACGGTATCCTGCTGTGTAAAGTCGTTGCTTGTCTGCAAGTCGTATCCGTCGGCCTTGGCCAGCTTGGCAAAGTCTCCCTTTTGGGCAGCCTCTGAGAAAGCCATGGCTTTCTGGTGTGCAATCACCTTGGATTGCGCCGCGCGATAATCCTCTTCCACCATGGCGCGGACGGAGTCAAGTTTGGGAGTGTGGGCGGGGACGATCTGGGTGACCTGAATAATGGTCGTCCCTTTGGGCACAGTAATGGGCTGGCCCACTTCTCCGAGTCTCAGCTCGAACGCGAGGTTCTGGAAGGCGTCATTCGAGCCGAAATCCGGAACAGTCTGGTTGTATCCGAACAATGGTGTCTGCTTGACCTCGAGTCCGGCCTGCTTTGCGATGGAAGCAAATTGTTTCGGGTCCGCCTTGAACTGCGCCTCAAGTTTGTCCGCATAGTCCTGCTCGGCGGCAGCCAGTTTCCGCTGCGTCAGGGTCGCAGCAATGGCTGCCTTGACGTCATTGAACGACTCAAGATGCGCGGTTTGCTTGTCCAGAACTTTGATGATGTGGATGCCGTAAACAGTATGCACCAATCCGCTGACCTGCCCCGGCTGCATGTTAAACGCGGTGTCTTCGAATTCCTTCACCGTCTGTCCATGTGTGATCCAGCCGATGTCACCGCCGTTCTGGGCGCTGGTGTCCTCTGAATATTTCTTCGCCATGTCCGCAAAGTTCGCGCCCGCCTTGATTTTGGCCAGCACGTCTGCGGCGGTCTTCTCAAGTTCCTTCACCTGCTCCGGGGTCTTGCCCGTGGTTTTGAAAAGGATGTGGGCGACCTTCACGCGGTCCGGGACGCGATAGTCGGAAAGGTGGTCCGTGTAATACCGCTGGAGTTCGGAATCACTGACGGTAACTTTGGAGCGCACCTCGTCGGGAGTGATCAGGACATACTGGACTTGCCGCTGTTCCTTCTGTTGGTAGCGGGAGGCGTTCTTATTGAAATAGTCCTGCAGATCCTTGTCGGTGATGGGCACGGTCTTCAGAAACTTGCTGGGATCGAACACCACATACTGTATTTTGGCCTTCATGTAGTGCTGGTTGTAGGCTGCCTGGACCTCGGCCGGAGTCACCTCAACGCCGTCGGAAACGACGGCCTGGATCTTCTGAAGCAGAAGGCTCTGGCGGAGCTGATCTTCAAACTCCTGGGTTGTAGTCCCCATCTCCTGGCTGACAAAATTCTGGTAGGCCGCCATGCCGATGAACTTACCTTTCGGATAGAGCCAGGGAATCTTCTCAAGCGTGGCACGCAGCTCCTGGGAGGAAACTTCCAGTCCCATCTTCTTGGCCTGCAAGGTCATGGCCCGGCGCAGGACCATGTCATCCAGCATGGTGCCGGCAATGACAGGGATAATGCGCGGGTCGTTGCCCAGCGAGGAATTGCGCATTTGCGCATCAATGCTCTGGCGCAGGTCCTGCATGGTGATACTGGTTCCACCCACGGTGGCCAGTACGTCGGCCGAGGTCTGGTTCATGTCGCCGCCGCCGAGGGGCGTAAAAACGAGGACCATGCCGAATGAAACGATGCTTAAGAAAAAAACCAGGAGATACTTCTTGAGCTTCTCCCGATGCTTTTTAAAGAGTCTGAACATTATTGCTCCGGACGCGTAGTGTCGATCTTAACCATTATAAGTCAGCCCGAAAGGGCTAACAACTGAAAGGAATGAGCAGACCGAGGCAAAATGGACTACCGGGATTCGAATTTGAGGTCCAGGGCGGGCAGGGCCTTCCTTCTGAGGGAAAACTGCTTGACCCAAATTTGCCTTTGGTCAAGAATGCTCTAGGGTATTCGCTGTATGGCCTCCAATTCACGAGTGCCTGGCCCCGAGCAGGGACGTAAAGTCGAGGTCGAATGGACAACTATCAGTTACCGCACCATCGCTTTTTACGCGGTTTTCGGTCTGGTTGCAGTAGGCTTTATCTTTTACCTCATTGCTCCTAATTATTTTGCCCGGAAGGCCCAAGGGGTGTTGCAGGACCTGACGGCCGGAGTAGTGGAAAACGGGGCAGCAAATGCGGCCCATTCCAAGCGCGACGCCCATTTTGTCAATCTTGACGGGACCGTTCGAGTAAAGAAGGCACAGTCTCCTCAATGGATTCGGGCGGATTACAGTACAAATCTCGCTACCGGAGACTTTATCCAGACCGGCAGCGACGGAGTGGCAAGAATTATCTTTGCGGACGGAACCAACTACGTCATCAAGCCCGACTCCCTGATTGTGGTGGAGGAAAGCGGCGAGGACCCGGTGACCCGCGCAACGCGCGTGGCCGTGCAGGTAACTTCCGGAACTGTGGACCTTTCAACAGGGAAGTTTGAAGTGCCGGGATCCACTTCGAAGGTTTCTTTTGCGGATGCCATGGCCAGCCTGGGAGAAGAAAGCCGGGCCGTAGTCGAGAACGATCCCAGACGGAATATCCATCAGTTGACTTTGGACCAGGGCGATGCCCGAGTTACCCGCGGATCAACCACCTTGCGGCTGGGGCAGTATGAGAAGGTGGTCTTTTCAGCGACCCAGCCGGGGCTGGTGCGCGAGAAAGTTATTGCGCCCCCGACTTTGATTTCTCCTGCCAATATGGCCTTGAACGTTGTTGAGTCTCCGCGGAACACGCGGCTTGAATTCAAATGGACGGCTGTGGATGCAGCTCGCGAGTACCACCTGGAGATTTCGCCCTCGGGCATGTTTTCCAACCTGGTCGTAGACCGGAAGGTGTCCGGCACTTCAATGGAAGTCAGCGGACTGGATGAGGGCGTTTACTATTGGATTGTGACATCGATTGACGGAAACGGGAACGAAAGCCAGCCGTCCCCGGCCAATCGGTTTGATCTGGTTCAGCAGATTTCGCAGAACCACCAGGCATTTCTTGAAATAACCAACATTATCCAGCACGGGCGGGTGGTTGAGGTGGTTGGCCGCACGGAGCCCGGCTCTACGGTGATCATAAACAATCAGCAGGTATTTAATATCGCAGCAGATGGAACGTTCCGGCACTTTACTTCTCCTCTGCCTAACAAGGGTTCGAACCAGATCACCATCACGGCGCAGGACCGGAAGGGCAACACCAAAACCATCCGCAAGACCGTCGTAATCGAGTAGCATAACGTGGGGGGGGTAGCCTGTTGTTAGAAAGGGAATTTATCAAGGAATGAGTTTTCGTTCTCTCTTCAGTGTTTTTTCCTCGGACCTGGCCATCGATCTTGGCACTGCCAATACGCTGGTTTACGCAAAGGGCAAAGGTGTCATCGTTAACGAACCCTCGATTGTGGCCATCAACAAACTGACCGGCGATATTGAAGCCGTGGGACGCGACGCCAAGGAAATGCTGGGGCGCACACCCGGGAACATTGTCGCCATCCGTCCCTTGAAGGACGGCGTCATTGCAGACTTCAAGGTGACGGAAAAGATGTTGAACCACTTTATTCAGAAGGCCCACAACCGCAAGATGTTCGTCCATCCGCGCATCGTGATTGGCGTGCCTTCGGAAATAACCCAGGTGGAGAAGCGCGCGGTGCAGGATTCAGCCTTCCGGGCTAAGGCCAGCGAGGTCTACCTGGTGGAGCAGGCCATGATGGCCGCAATCGGGTCCGGCCTGCCAATTACTGAACCCTCCGGCAGCATGATTGTCGACATCGGCGGAGGCACTACCGACATCGCCGTGATTTCGCTGTCCGGAATTGTCTACAGCCGTTCCGTTCGCGTGGCAGGCAACGAAATGGACGAAGCCATCACAGCTTATCTGAAGCGCCGATACAACCTGCTGGTGGGCGAACGAACGGCCGAGCAGATCAAGATGGAAATCGGTTCTGCGTTTCCGCTTGAAAAACCGCAAACCATGGAAATCAAGGGTCGCCACCTGCTGGAAGGTGTTCCCAAGACCATCACCATTGACGATTCCGAGATCCGGGACGCACTTTCAGAGTGCGTAGCCACCATCATCAACGCTATCCGTGTCGCCCTTGAGCGGACGCCGCCGGAACTTTCCGCCGACATTTCAGACCGCGGCATCGTGCTGACGGGCGGTGGCGCATTGCTGAAAAATCTCGACAAGCGAATTCGCGAAGAAACCGGCTTGCCGGTCTCCATTGCCGAAGACCCGCTGGCTTCCGTGGTTCTTGGAACGGGACGGATGTTGACGGACTTTAACCTGCTACGCCGGGTTGCAATAGAATAGAAGCGGCTTGCGGTGAAGCGAACGGCGTTTACAAAATTCGAGGACAACTCCTGGCTGCCGCGAATTGTGGCCAGGCACACCTCCTTTTTTGTCTTGCTGGCAGTGCTGTTCGGCCAGCTTTTGCTTCTCTCAGTTCAAGTCACCCGAAACCAGAACGTCAGGTTGATCAACTTCTGGGTTGCGGAAGTTTTCGGACCCTTCGAACGCGGCTTCCACGACGTTATCAACGGCACGGAAGAAACCTGGTCAACCCTGCGCAATCTTTGGGTATATCGGCAGACCAACATACAATTGGAAGCCGAACTGGTTGCGGCCCGGACAAGAATCCAGGAACTCTCGGAAAAGGCCGCTGAGGCAGACCGCCTGGAAGCCCTGCTGCAATTCAAGTCGCAATCGCCATACAAAAGCGTGGCTGCGCGAGTAATTGCCGCAAGTCCTGCAGACGGGCTGGGCACCATCGTCATCGATCGCGGCCAGGATGCGGGCATTGCCGTCGACTTGCCCGTCATCACGCCGGAAGGTGTGGTCGGCAAGATCTCCGCCGTTTACACGCACACGGCACAAGTCCTCCTGATTACGGACCCCACCTGCGGAGTGGGTTGCCTGCTGGAGGAAAGCCGCATCCAGGGGATCCTTAAGGGCGGCGGGCAGGGCCTGTGCAACCTGCATTATGTGATGGACGATCAGAAAGTCGCAGCCGGAGAAGCCGTCATCACCTCCGGCCTGGACCAGGTTTATCCCAAGGGTCTGCTGGTAGGGCATGTTGTCCGGTCAGAGCCTGGCAACATTTACCTGCATATTGCGGTCAAGCCCGCAGCATACCTCAACCGGCTTGAGACCGTGCTGGTCCTCTTCAACGCCACCTCGAATCAAGAGGAAGTCTCGAAACAGGGGCACCACTGAGGCCGGGCCTGAATTCGACTTGACAGTTTCAATAAGCTCGCTGTTTTTCCTGGCAGGGAGTTCGCAGGGTTCGTGCCAGGCACACAATCAAAATTTACAGTAGGTTGATGAAATGGGCTTGTATCGTCACCGGCCAAAAGAGGCCTTCCGGGCGCACCCCGCGGTCCTGTCGCTGATCGTCTTTGCCAGCCTTCTGCTGGAGGTCACTCTCCCGCCCACACTCCAGGTTGCCCAGCTTTTCCAGTTTCCGTTGCTGGTCACCATCTATTTCCCAATGATTCGTGAAAACAAGATCTTTGGCACAGCGTTTGGCGTAAGCGTAGGCCTGCTGGAAGACGCGCTTTCACACGGTTACCTGGGACAGATGGGCATGACCAAGGCCTTGGTCGGGTACCTGGCGGCCACGGCCGGTCTTAAACTGGAGTTTGACAATCTGCTGGTTCGCGGGGTCTTGATCGGTTTACTCGTATTAACCCACAATACGTTCTTTTACCTTCTTACACATCAATTACTTGGCCTGCCAGCTCCGTTTGAGCCCTTTCATATTTTGACCACCGCCCTGGTGAATGTTGCCCTCGGTTTGATCCTGTTTCCCCTGTTCGACCGCCTCAGAAAGCAAGCTTGAGACCTCGAAGCCTTCAGAAAGTTCCCGGTGCCCCCCGGTGATCGCTCTGTCTTCATTCAGGGATGCCCGCTCGAGGATCTCGAAATACACGACAATATCTTTGTTTTGCTGGTACTAGTATGCTATGGTTTGGGGTTAACGGGAGGGGTAATTCTTTCATCCTCTTTGGTCGCGCTGGCCATTGGCCGCAGCACGAACGCGGTAGAGGAGGGCGGGGGTTTGTTGTCTTTTGACAAACGCCCGGTGGATGTTCTAAGTAATGCAGGTCCGATTTCCCGAGGACGAGCGGTTTCCGTCCTGGAAGATAACCTTCCTGGAGTATTTGATTGCGGCGGCCTTTGTCGGTCTGCTGGTGGGTTACTGGCACCTGCAGATCGGCCAGCACGCTCAATTGCTGGAGCAGGCGGAGCACAACCGCATTCGCGAGCTCCCCATCATCGCCCCACGCGGCCGCATCCTTGACCGTAACGGGCACGTCCTTGTCGATAACTTTCCGTCTTTTACTATTCTGCTGAACCGGGAAAATTCTTCCCTGTTGACCGACGCTCACATCGAAAAACTTGCCAAAGCGCTTGACTTGGACCCGGACGATGTTGAGGGGCAGATCCATCGTTCTGCGCGGCTTCCGCGATTTCAGCCGATCGTACTGAAGCAGGCAGCGTCTTTGAAAGATATTGCCTACATCGATGCGCACCGTTCCGAGTTTCCTGAAGTCGACGTCATCCAGTCTCAGCAACGTTTTTACCCCAAGCACGGAGTTGCTGCGGCTGTGCTGGGTTATGTGGGCGAAGTTTCGCAAGCTGACCTCTCCAAACCCGGATCGAATTACCGTCCGGGCGACCTGGTCGGCAAGTTCGGCATCGAGAAGGAATACAATTCCATCTTGCGCGGGCGCGACGGAATGAGGCGGGTGGTTGTCAATAGCCGAGGCCAAGAAGTCGGGACGCTTGGGACGGTTGACGCTATACCGGGGCACGACCTGCGGCTGACTCTGGACCTGAACCTGCAGCTGACGGCCGAGGCGGCGTTGGGAGACAATCCTGGGGCTGTTGTAGCATTGGATCCCCGCACGGGCGACGTGCTTGCCATGGTAAGCCATCCCACGTTTGATCCTAATGACTTCACTCATCACATCCCCGTAAACGTCTGGAAGCAACTAACTACAAATCCATTGCACCCACTGATGAACAAGGCCATCCAGGCCCAATTGGCGCCGGGCTCCATCTTTAAAATCATCA
>JAJXZM010000294.1 GCA_021780055.1 Acidobacteriota bacterium | reverse complement strand
CGGGCCGGTCAAGCTCGCAGATTGAGCCGGGCTTCAGCCCCTGCTGCTCTTCCTTTGCCATATTTGCTGACTTTGATCGTATGGTGCGTTTGCCCTGGGCATTCAGCCAGCCCGGGGAGCGCAAACCGCGCAAGTGCGATAGAATCAAAAAGGAGTTGCGAATGCAGGCAGAGCCCATAAGGCCAACCGGCATTCTCTGCCGCGCCCCAGCGGGGAGCGGCGTGGCAAGTCTGGAACCCTTCAGATTCTTGCCCTCCAGCCTGTAGCGCGCTGTCTATCCCGAGGCTGCAGGATGACAATGATCGGGGAGTGGCTCAGCCTGGTAGAGCACCTGGTTCGGGACCAGGGGGTCGGAGGTTCAAATCCTCTCTCCCCGACCATCTATCTCGCACAGTTTGTTTTGGTTAAGCCGCGTATGCGGCTTCTGTTATGTCGTCAGTTCTCGGTACATTCGGTACTTTCGGGACAATTGAAAGACCGAATTCTGGAAGATCAAATCCGATCCCGCATTTCTCCGCCCAATCGAGCCGAAACTGCAGGTCTTCCTTGACCTTGTCGTAGAGATCCGTCATTGTTTCGCCGGCATGCCCGAGCCAGAACTTCTGGAGGCCATCCGGACAGGGTGTGTAGTTTCTCAGGAACGTGTTCCTGAAGCGCCGGAATGCATGGTTGCCGGCCTTGTGGGTGCCGGTATGCGGGTTGACGTAGTTTAGGGCTTTCAGCGCCGGATGCAGGTGGCGCCGAATGATGTTTGAGGAACTGATGGGCTTGCCTTCGCGTGACTGAAAAAGGAACCCAGTCTTGCGGTCCCCTACGAATTGTTTGAGAAGATCCGCAATCGAGGGGTGGAGGTCGATCTGCCGTGCGGCGTTCTCGTTCTTCAGCCGATTTTCCACGACGCAGTGACGCACCTTCTGGGCGACCGTCAGCGTACGGAAGTCGCCAGAAAAGTGCTTATCGATCTCTAGGCCCAGTGCCTCGCCGATGCGCAAGCCAGCCGCACCGCAGAGGATAAACAGCATCCTCTCGCGCCGGTACTTCCACTTCGCAAGGCCGCTCATGATCTCCCTCGAAAAACTGGGCGTGTTCTGTGTGGACTTCATTACGACGGGCATATCAACGAATTCATGGTTCCACTTGCGTGGGAACAACTCTTCACCTTCTTCGTTGACGGCCGACGCAACGACAGATTTCACAACTTGTGTGTAGGTGTTAACCGTCTTGGCTGACAACCCTCCTTTCACCATGGCCGCGACGACTTGCTTGAGCACGGCGTTGTTGACCTTCTCGAGCGGAAGCTTACCGGTCTGTGGATTTAGCCAGTTGTCGATGCATCCTCTCCAAAGAGAGATGGTTGAAGGAGCTACCGGCTTTCTTTTCCGTTCCTGCATCTGACGAAGCCACTTCTCTGCTTGCTGTTCGAAGGTAATTTGTTTGTCGCGCTTGACGACCTGATTGAAATACTCCTCGGTGTCGGCGCCACTGGCAGTGATGATTTCGTGAGCACGGCGCTTGCGTGCCGATGTAGACAGAGCCTCAGGTCCATCAGTCGGGCAGATCTTCGCCCTCATGTGTACCCTCTTCTCCTGCCCTTCGACGTCCATCCACCATCTCACGACCCACCACTTGCCACTTTTTTCGATGTGACCAGATTGACCGGTCCGGCGGGACATACTCTTGCCTCTCCGCTTTACCGGTGTCGCTAGATTTAGCGTAGGAGGTTCGTAGGCCGTCCGCAAGGCCGTAATCTCAATCACCTGCGCAGAATGCAGAGAAAGCGCCTGCGCGGCGAGGAGTCCGCCGGCAGGTGTTTTGTTTGCATATCTGGATGTGTACTGAGAAAGCATGGGCCTGCAGTCAGATCAGGAGGGGGCTATTTCGAAGTGTTACTATCCGCGTTATTTTTGGCGGAACGCTGATCGAGCCAAGCTTCCATAGCGCATGTGCCACTTGACTCATCAAAGCGAGAACCATAGGTGCGGATTGTAGTTTGCATGTTCGTGTGCCAGAGGATTTTCGACAGCGTGAGGAAATCTTTGGGATGCTCTTTCAACCACTTGTAAGCGACAGAATCGCGGATAAGGTGGGGCGTGGTTCGCGTATTTGCAAACTGCATGGTCCAGTGACCAATGGCCTTTCCTACTTGGCCCGATCGCAGTGACTTCCCGCGCGGCGAAACAAGAAGCGTGTCCACGGCTTTTCCGCCGAGTAGCAACGGGCGCCACTTCGTCAAGTATTCCTCAAGGGGTTGGATAAGCCGCTGTGGCACGATGAGATCGACAGAGATCCCTGTTTTTACTTCCTCAGGTGAGAAGCTGATTTGCCAAAATTCGGCATTGGGGTTCTTTGTCTCCTCTTCAATCACCCATGCGGGCTTGTCAATCATGCAGTAGAGTGGCAGCTTGCTTTTGAAGAGATTCGGATTTGAACCGCCGATACGAAACTCCCGAATGTTGCGCTGCCGCCAAGGAAAAACGAGAAACCAGCGAATCAGGAACTCTTCCGTGGCGAGTTGCGCGACACGATTCCGGGAGTTGCCTTTCCTCTTCTCAGTTGCCTCACGCACGGCGCGGATCTTCTCCGGAATTGTATTCATGTCATCGTAGTCAACGTACTTCTTGGATTTCCTCTTCTTTATTTCTGACTCATCCTCAAGCGTGATGCTGTCGAGAAGCGGTTTGAACCAGGAGTAGTCAATTGCGCAGTATGACGGA
>JAJXZM010000085.1 GCA_021780055.1 Acidobacteriota bacterium | reverse complement strand
CTGCCTTGTGTTTCTAACCGAGCCGATACGGCGCCGGATGTCCCTCAAAGTTGCCAATTAAGTCTCGCCTCACACTTTCGCGGCTTCGCGCTCTGCCTTGAACTTCCTCTTGTACTCTTCCAGCATGCTCTTGATCTCGGCGCGCAACGAATCATCAAGCTGCTTCTTCTCAACGATCTTCCTTCCGATTTCCGGGTAGGAAGAATCCAGAAATTCATAAAGCCCGGCTTCAAAAGGTCTGCATTCTTCGACTTCCAGGTCATCAAGAAAACCCAGAGTCCCGGCAATAATCGCAAGTATCTGCTTCTCAACCGGCAAGGGCATGTACTGGTCCTGCTTGAGAATTTCCGTCAACCGCTGGCCGCGCCGAAGCTGCGCTTGCGACGCCTTATCGAGGTCGCTTGCAAATTGCGCGAAAGCCGCCAGTGCGCGGTATTGGGCAAGGTCCAGCCGCAATGTTCCGGCCACCTGCTTCATGGCCTTGATCTGCGCGTTGCCGCCCACGCGGGAAACGGACAGCCCGACGTTGATGGCCGGACGGATGCCGCTGTTGAACAGGTCCGTCTCAAGGTAGATCTGGCCGTCGGTGATGGAAATGACGTTCGTCGGAATGTATGCGGAAATGTCACCCGCCTGTGTCTCAATAATCGGCAACGCAGTCAACGACCCTCCACCCAGCTTTGGGTTCAACTTTGCCGCGCGCTCCAGAAGCCGCGAATGAAGGTAGAAAACGTCTCCCGGGTACGCCTCGCGGCCCGGCGGCCGGCGCAGCAGCAGCGAGATTTCACGATAAGCCACGGCATGCTTGGAAAGATCGTCGTAGATCAGCAGCGCGTGCCCGCCCCGGTCACGGAAATACTCGCCGATGGCGCATCCGGCGTAGGGCGCCAGGTATTGCATCGGCGCAGGGTCCGTGGAACTGGCCTCGACGATCACCGAGTACTTCATGGCCTCATGCTGCTCAAGGGTCTTCATCACCTGGGCAATCGTCGAGCGCTTCTGGCCGATCGCAACATAGATGCAGATGACGTCCCCGCCTCGCTGGTTCAGGATGGTGTCAATTGCAACCGCCGTCTTACCGGTTTGTCGGTCGCCGATGATTAATTCGCGCTGGCCGCGACCGATAGGGATCATCGTGTCGATGCCCTTCAAACCAGTTTGCAGAGGTTCCCGGACGGGCTGGCGGTCAACCACGCCCGGAGCAATGGTCTCGAGAGGATTGAATTCCGTGGTAGCGATGGGGCCCCTGCCGTCAGTGGGCCTTCCCAGCGAGTCCACCACTCGGCCAATCAGGGCTTCACCCACAGGGACCGATATGATGCGCTTTGTCCGCTTGACAACATCGCCTTCTTCAATCCGTGTATAGTCTCCGAGCAGCACCGCACTGACCTGATCTTCTTCAAGGTTCAACGCCAGACCGGAAACGCCATGGGGAAGTTCGAGCAACTCGGTCGCCATGACGTTCTCAAGCCCGTGAATGCGGGCCACACCGTCGCCAACGGACATGACCGTACCAACTTCACTCACGCTGACGGTACGATCAAAGTTTTCAATCTGCCCGCGAATAATATCCGTAATTTCGTCTGGTCTGATTTTTGCCATTTTTCTATACTTTCGACCGCTCCGAAGTCTGAAATCCCCTTTGCAGCAAGTTCAGATCTGTCTGAAACCAAGCCGTCCAAACCTGTAATTCTATCTCTAAGCAGGCCACTTGAGGCACGCGTGACATAACAAGGCCGGAAGGAAGAAGCTTCAGGCGACGCTCCTTCCAGGACGATGCCTTACCTAACTGTAAATCATGAAACCAGCAAAGGGCTTTAATTGTCCGGCTATGCGGATGTCAACTGCCCATGAAGACGCTCAAGGTATCCCTGGGCGGATCCATCGTAAATTGTGCTACCTACCCGGGCTTGAACTCCTCCCAGCAATTTCTCCTCGCGACGGAACTTCATTTCAACTTTCTTGCCGGTTAACTCTGCAAACTTTCCTCGTAGCAATTCCTTCTCCTCCGGGGTCAAGTCCTGAGCAGAAAGAATCTGCACTTCGACGATGCCGAGGCGCTCATTTGCGACCTTCTGAAAAGACACCAGCACTTCTTCCAGCAGCGCCATGCGGTAATTCACCAGCAGGACGCGGAGAAAATTACCTACTGTTACAGACAACCCGAGCTTTTGAATGACCGTATCGAGGATGCCACGTTTCTGCTCCATTGGAACAGTAGGGCTGATTAAAGCCTGCTGCAGGTCCGCGTTTTCGCGCCAGAGAGCGGCGAAATCATCGAGCTCCTTTGATACCGTGCTGAAGTCACCCTGCGGGCCCAGAACATCAGCAAGCGCCCGCGCGTATCGGCTGGCAATCGCCATTGACATAACTTTTGGCCTTCCGCCTCTCTTCACCCGTCGCAGGTTACAACCTGCGACCGTTCCACCGGCTAGTTACTTTTCGATTTTGATTTCAAATCGGCAAGGAAATAGCCGACAAGCTTCTTGCTACTTTCTTCATCTATTCGCTGTTGGATTTTGCCGCGAGCCTGCTCAAGGGCCTGCTCCACAACATAGTCTTTCAGTTCCAACTTGGCGGCATTCGTCGCCGCCAGAATTCGGGCCTTTGCAAACTCGCCAATTCTGCCGGCCTCGTCCTCAGCTGCCTGCCGAATTCTTCCCTGCTCATCGGCAATCTCGGCCTCCGCCTTCTGCTTTAGTGCCTCAACCTCATCCTTAAGACCGGCCAGTTTCTTTTCCGCCTCGGCCAGCCGCGCTTGTGATCTTTCCAGCGCAAGGCGTCCCTCATCGAGACTCCTGCGAATCGTGTCCGAACGTTCATCAAAAAATGCTTTTCCACGTTTTCGGTAAAGATAGACAATTAGCCCTGCAAGCAGGATGAAATTGATCGTCTCAAAAAGGAGCTCGTGGTTTGAGCCACCTTCTTCCGCCTTTTCGGCCGGAGGAGCAGCAGCCAGCAAAGGTGTCCGGAAAACACTAATAGCGCCCAGCAGACACATCGCAAGCAGTCCTGCGCGCAAAGCCCGCTTCATGCCTGTACACCTCCGCGCCCACCGGGGGAAAGGCGAGGAGCAAAAAAAGCATCCGCAACTTCAATCGCCAGCGAATCTGCTGCAGTTTTTAGCTCCGACTTGGCCAAAAGTGTTTCCTTTTCCAGTTCTTTCTGCGCTTCGTTGATCAGGGTTCCCGCATGAGCACGCGCGCCCTGAATCTGGATGTCACGTTTGCCCAACGCTTCCCGGCGGGCCGCCTCGCGGTGTTGGTAAATCTCCTGGCGGGCTGCCTGGATCGCCTTCTCGTATTCAGCCATTCTTGCATCGGCTCTTTCGGCCTGCTCACGCGCCTCGGCAAGTGCGCCGCTGGTGGCCTTGGTACGGGCTTCAAGCGTTTGAGAAAGAGGTTTGAAGAAGAGGCGGTTGAGAAACGCCACCAGGAGCAGTACAAAAACAATCGTCGGAATCGACTGGACAAGAAGCTGTCCAAGCTGGTTCCCTATTTCACCCATAAGTGTCAGTCAATCGTACAGATTGGAATCCCTGCGAAACTAAAAGATATAAAATTTAGCATGCGCCGCTTCTGCATGTCAAGGAAACCACGAGAGGCTAGCACCCAAAGCAGGCGCCATTATTCATACTTTACAAAACCCGGGTTAAGAACGCCTTTGGGGTCAAATTTTCTCTTGTCCTGTAGAACCCTCTCCCATCTGTCACCATAGTGGGCCTTCCACTGCGCAGTATCGAAAGCGATCCAACCGGAAAGGTACCGCTTCCCGCCCATCATAGTTGCCGCCTGACTCGCCAGGTTCAACCGCGGAAGCACCTCTTCAACAAACCGATGCGGAACCGCTGGCAGGATTCCAAAACCCATCAGATGCTCACTGGACGGGCGCATGAACAATGGAACGGAAGATGCATTCCCGCGCGCCGGCCATAGAAGGATATGCCCGCCTGCAATGGCCTGGGGAGGCAAGCTCTTCAGTACCTGCCCTATATACAAAGGGGTTGTCTCCCACGGCAGGACGCATTCCATCCAGGGATGCGCATATTCCCAGAAACCTGCCCGCCGCCAGAGGGCAAACAGGGCGTCAAGCCGCGAGTAGAAATCAACGATCTCACCCTCTTCGGTGTGGACGTGCTTGTAGAATTTAAGGCCGGCCAACTTATTGTCGCTGGGTGCGCTTGTCTTGCCGTCAATTTCAATTGTGGCGTGCAGCGGAAAGAACCACTCGGCGAATGCCTGGCGGGTGTCGCCAACCTGCTTGAATCCCTGCGGGCAGGGGGTACACCAGGATTCCAGAAAATCAAACCTCTCGTCTGCCATGACAATCTTCAAGTCCTCAAGCAGGACTTGCATGTCATCGTAAAGCAAGTAGTAAGAGCGAAACCGGGGCAGATGAGAACGAACCTTGAGGGTTGCACCCGTGATAACCCCAAACTGGCCCATTCCGGTCCGAACAGAGTCAAAGAGGTCCTGATTCTGCTGGGCGGAACAACGAACTATTTCGCCCTCGCCGGTCACGACTTCGAGTTCCATGCAGTTGTCAGCCTGTGTTCCGTGCCGCCAGGAAGCAACGCCCAATCCTCCAGAGGAGAGCGTGCCGCCGATCGTCACGTCCAGATTGTTGGTCAGCACGGGGGGTGACAACCGCTGGGGAGCGAGATGATGCACAAGGTCGCGCCACTTCAGGCCGCCCTGACAGGTGACACTGCCCTTCGCGGGGTCACACTGCTCAATCCCGTTCAATGAGGACATGTCCAGCACAATCTGGTCCGAAAGCGACTGCCCTGTCTGCGAATGCCCGCCGCCACGCGTCGAAACCGAAAGTCCGTTGCGAACAGCGAACTTAATGACGTTGGCCACGTCCTCGGTCGACACGGGCCTTACCACCGCGGCTGGCTTCTTTACAATGATGCGTCCAAAATCAGTGGATACGGCTTCACGCGATGCATCATCCACAAGAACCTGTCCGCTGATTTCACGAGCGAGATCGGCAGTCCAGTTCATCGATTAACCTCCTGAAAGAATTTGGAGTATCTGGTCAACGTCAAATAGTGCGGCCCCATTCTTGAAACTATCACAGAGAGCGGACGACTCACAATTCCGCTCTTCGTGTCGCGAAAGGGCCAACCGACGGGAGTCCTGTTTGACCGCGACGTGACGCGACCCTCATAGCTCCGCGCATGAGACGGTCGAGTGGTACGCTATGGTAAAGTAGAGTTTGGACGCTGGCTCCTGCCTTGGACCCAGTCTTGGCAACAACAAAAGGCAGGGCCGGAGCGTGAACTTGTTTGCCCATTTGTCATCATGTAAGATTTCTTTTTGCAATACTCTGTCAACAAGAATGTGATATGACCTGCGTGGAGGTGTGAATTTGGCAGAAGCCCCGAAATACGATGTTGCTGTAATTGGAAGCGGACCGGGCGGATACGTAGCGGCAATTCGGTCCGGCCAGCTTGGATTGAAAACAGTTCTGGTCGAAAAAGATAATAAGTTCGGCGGAACGTGCCTCCATGTTGGTTGCATTCCCACCAAGGACCTGCTGCTGAACGCTGAGGTTTACGACTACTTCAAGCATGCACAGGAGTTTGGCATTGATTGCAAAGGATATTCAATCGATTGGGCGGCAGTGCAGGCACGGCAAAACAAGGTGGTGACCAAACTGGCCAAGGGAGTCGAGTTCCTGCTGAAGAAGAATAAGGTTGAAATCGTGCAGGGCTTTGGGCAACTTTCCGGGCCAGGCCGCATAACTGTGACCGATTCCAATAAGAAATCAAGTGAAATTCAGGCCAAGAACGTCGTTCTGGCTACAGGTTCAGAGGCTAAAATGCTCCCAGGCCTCGATCCGGACCCCAAGACGATCCTTACAAATAAGGAAATCCTGAATCTCGAGAAAATTCCCCAGTCCATGGTCGTGATCGGCTCAGGCGCGGTCGGCGTGGAATTTGGATCGATTTTCAAACGGTTTGGAACCGAAGTCACCATCATTGAAATGCTACCCCGCATTGTTCCGCTGGAAGACGAAGAGATCTCGGTAACTCTTGAGAAATCGTTGAAGAAACAGGGCATCGCAATCCATACCCAGGCAAAGGTCGAGAAGGTAGCAAAGACAGCCAAAGGTGTCACGGTTGATTTTACTGACTCCCAGGGAAAGGGCCAAAAGATCGAGTCGGAAACCTGTCTGGTCGCCGTAGGACGCGCGCCTAACACCCAGGGCATCGGCCTTGAAAAGACCCGCGTCAGGTTGGAGCGGGGATTCGTAAAAGTTGATCCCTATATGCGGACGGACGAGCCCGGAGTTTACGCTATTGGCGATATCGTTGCCGGAAGCCCGCTGCTAGCGCACGTGGGCTCCATGGAAGGGATAGTCGCCGTGACCCACGCAGCCGGGAAACCGGTTGAGCCCATCAACTACCGACAGGTTCCCAATTGCACTTATTGCGAGCCGGAAATTGCCAGCACAGGACTGACGGAACGCCAGGCCCGCGAAAGCGGTTACAACGTAAAGGTTGGAAAGTTTCCTTTTGTGGGCAATAGCAAGGCGACGATCCTGGGAGCGCCGGAAGGGTTTGTGAAGATCGTCAGCGACGATCGTTACGGCGAAATCCTGGGAGTCCACATGATCGGACCTCGCGTAACCGAGATGATCGCGGAGGCTGTCGTGGTGATGCGGCTGGAAGGAACGGTTGAGGATCTGGAGCGCACGATACATCCTCATCCCACGCTCACAGAGGCCTTTCCTGAAGCTGCCCACGCAGTCCACGGGATGGCCATCCACATTTAGCTGGAAGCGCCAATTTGCCCGCGGGCGATTGGATCGCTCCTCAGTCGGCGAAGGTGCACACAGCACCTCAAATGATTTGTCTGGTCGAACTTCCGGGTGTTGTAGGTTATGCGGATGGCCTGCGCCTGCAACACGAACGGGTGACAGCGCGCAAGGCTGGAAACATCTCCGACACACTCATCCTTTTGGAGCATCCGCCTGTTTACACGCTTGGGCGTAATGCCAACCGGGCGAATATTCTGTTTTCTCCAGATCGGCTCCAGCACCTGGGCGCCGAAGTTTATGAAACGGACCGGGGCGGCGACGTCACTTTCCACGGCCCGGGACAGCTTGTCGGCTATCCTATCCTTGATCTTACCCGGCACAAGCGGGACCTTGCCTGGTACATGCACTCGCTCGAGGAAGTCTTTATCCGCGTCGCGGGAGAGTTTGGTATAGATGCGCAACGGACCGCAGGCGCCCGCGGGGTATGGATAGGCAACGACAAACTGGTTGCCATGGGCGTGCACGTGTCGCGATGGGTCACCTCCCACGGCTTTGCCTTCAACATCAACACGGATCTCCGTTTCTTTGATTGGATTGTTCCCTGCGGCCTGCATGGAAAGGGAGTGACATCGCTCCAGAAACTCCTGGGCAGGCAGGTTCACGTGAGTGTTGTTGCCGATTGTGTCATCCACCATTTTGGTGACGTATTCGGCATGGAAATGAAGCGACCCGAACAATCAGCAACAGTGTCGGGCCAGCAAGCAGGCGCAGTTCATCTGTAGGACACAAAGAGTAGTCCTCCTGACAAGATATGGCTCAAGCCCAATCCACCAAGCACAATAAGAAGGCGGTTGCCCCCAGCGCTCAAACTATGGCGCGCATGCTCGATTACCTTAAACTCACGCGCGAGGCGGAAACTCGAATTGAACGGGTCCTCTACCGCCAGGGCAAAATCGTCGGTGGCGTTTTCACTGGCCGGGGCCAGGAAGCCATCGGCGTAGGGTCCGCGATCCAACTTGTGGATGGCGACGTGGTTCTGCCGTGCCACCGGGACTTTTCCTCCTTTCTGATCCGAGGGTTCTCTCTGCGCGAAATTTTCTGCAACTGGATGGCTCGAAACAACGGGCCCTCGCGTGGGCGTGATAATACGCTCCACATTGGCGACATGAGGCGGGGCGTAATCCCGATCATTTCGAATCTCGGTGATACTTGTCCAGTGGCATGTGGCGTTGCGATGGCTTTAAAGGGGCGACAACAGGGAAATGTGGCCATCGTTCACTTCGGCGAGGGGACAACCAGCCGGGGCGACGTTCACGAGGCCATGAATATGGCCGCCGTCATGAAGCTTCCTGTCCTCTTTGTCTGCAACAACAATGGCTATGCCTATTCAACTCCGACCGACAAGCAGTATGCCATCGAAGACCTTTCGATACGCGGGGCTGCTTACGGCATGCCAGGAGTGAAAGTGGACGGTACCGACGTCCTGGCGGTTTATGCGACGGTGGAGAAAGCCGTCCTTCGCGCCCGGTCCGGCCAAGGACCCAGCTTTATTGAGTGCAAGACTTTCCGGATGACCGGCCATTCGGCGCATGATGCGGCTGAATATGTTCCGGAGAAACTCTTTGTACAGTGGGCGAAAAGAGACCCAATTGCTCGACTGGAAAAGGTTCTGCTAACAAAAAAAGTGCTGAGCAAAAAGCAGATTGACGATCTGGATGAAGAAATCAGCAAGCAGGTGGATGACGCCATTGCATTTGCGGAGGCAAGTCCGTTTCCGGAAGGCGCATACGCAATGGAAGGCGTCTACTGTGATGCTGATTGCTGGTGGGAAGATCCACCCGCTGAATAGGCCCACAACTCATGCCGCAACTGACTTACCTTGAAGCAATTCGACAGGGACTCTGGGAAGAAATGGAGCGCGACCCGTCCGTCTTTCTCCTGGGCGAGGACATAGGGCCTTACGGAGGAGCGTTCAAAGTTACTGCAGGGTTGCAGGAAAAGTTCGGTGAGGAGCGCGTAATTGACACGCCAATCTCTGAAGCGGCCATCGTGGGCGCGGCCATCGGCGCGGCGCTGATGGGAATGCGCCCTGTGGCGGAAATGCAGTTCATGGACTTCGTTTCCTGCGGGTTTGACCAGATCGTCAACATGGCGGCAAAGATTCACTACCGCTGGGGTGCCGCCGTACCCATTGTGATTCGTGGCCCCTCCGGGGCCGGCGTGCATGGTGGACCATACCACTCACAATCAAATGAGATGTGGTTTGTGCACACCCCCGGACTGAAAGTTGTGGCTCCAGCGACGGCGTACGATGCCAAAGGCTTGATCAAAGCATCGATTCGCGACAACAACCCGGTCATCTTTTACGAGCATAAGTACCTTTACCGCCGGATCAGGGATGAGGTGCCTGCCGAAGACTATGTTGTGCCTTTGGGCAAGGCCACCGTTCGGCGCGAGGGCACTGACATTGCCGTCGTTACATATGGCGCGATGGTGTGGACCGCGCTGGAGGCTGCGGACCTGCTTGCACAGGACGGGATTTCGCTTGAGATCGTTGACCTCCGAACCCTGTTGCCTTACGATGAGCAGTGCGTGCTCTCCAGTGTGCGCAAGTGCAGCAAGGTGATCTTGCTGCATGAAGATACGCGAGTTGGCGGCATGGCAGGAGAACTTGCGGCAGTGATCGCGGAGAAGGCCTTTGAGGACCTTGACGGCCCGATCGTGCGAGTCACAGCACCAGACACACCTGTTCCTTTTTCGCCGCCGCTCGAAGAATATTTCCTGCCCAACGTCCAAAAACTTACAGATGCAGCCCGGCAGCTTGCCGCCTATTAGGGAGTGCAGAACAGCCGCTGGAACAGGAATTTGCTGCGAGGATCGTGATGCCAACAAATGTTGTAATGCCCCAGATGGGTGAAAGCGTCGCCGAAGGAACGATTGTCAAGTGGCTGAAAAAACCGGGTGATCATATCGAGCGCGACGAACCTCTGTTTGAAATCACGACGGACAAGGTGGACGCCGAAATTCCGTCTCCTGCTGCAGGAGTCCTTACAAAGATCCTGGCATCGGAAAACGAAACTGTGGCAGTCAATACCGTGGTTGCAATCATTGACGGGCAGGGCCCAGCGGAAGTAACAAAGGCCGCCCCGGAAATAGAACCGGCCCCTACACCGGAGCCAGAAGCCGCTCCCAAGGCCCCTACGTTTCCCCCAAAAGCGGAAGTCACACCGGAATCAGCTACGCCGCCCATCGCAGCCCGCGTTGGTGAAAAGGTCCGTTCTTCGCCTCTGGTCCGGCGGATTGCGCGTGAACACAATGTTGACCTCGCTCAAGTGAGAGGAACAGGACTGGGTGGAAGGGTCAGCAAGAAGGATATTCTTAGATTCCTGGAAGGGCGAACCCCGGTTGTGACCGAACCCCAGGCCGCAAAGCCGGTGGTGGCCAAGCCCCCCGCAACGTCCTTAGGGCAGACCGTCACTTTCACTGGGCCTACGCACGTGGCCGCCATGACTCCCCAGCGGCGGCTGATCGCCGAACACATGAGTGCCAGCAAAAAAACTTCGGCGCACGTGACCACTGTTTTCGAAGTTGACATGACCCGCATCGTGCAGACCCGTGATGGAATGGGTGCAGAATTTGAACGGAGTCATGGCCTGAAACTTACTTACACTCCGTTTATCGCACGTGCCGCAGTCGAGGCGATCAAGCAGTTCCCGGTTTTCAACTCTTCGGTCGAGGGAACAAACATCATCTACAAACAGGCCATCAATCTGGGAATCGCGGTGGCGCTTGAAACCGGCCTGGTTGTTCCGGTCATCAAACATGCTGAAGACAAGAACTTTCTC
>JAJXZM010000592.1 GCA_021780055.1 Acidobacteriota bacterium | reverse complement strand
GGATTTCCCTGATGCTGATCTGACGGAACGACGTCAGCACGGCCAGCAGCAACGCCAACAGCATCATGGATGTCTGCGTAATCAGCATCAGCTTTCGGCGGTTCAGCCGGTCGGCGATGGTCCCGCCGGGCAGGGCAAAAACCAGCGATGGAATCTGGGCCAGAAACGCGTTCAGCCCCAGCAGAAACGGCGAATTGGAGACAATCAGGATGACCCATCCGAGCGCGATGTTCTGCATCCAGGTTCCGATGTTGGAAAGGAAGTTACCCGTCCAGAAGATGGAGAAATCCCGATGGTATAGCGAACGGAACATCAAGATTCGTTTGCTGGGATCGGCCGCACTTTTGGTTTCAGATTCCAGATTACAGGGATCCATGAGGCGCCAGAGAGGGTCCTGTCTGATTCATTTGTCTCTTTCCTACTATACATGATGGTGAGCCGTAGGGAGGGAGCCAAGGGGACATTTCTAAAGAGCTTTGACATGCGCCCGGGAAAGTGTTGATGTGTTGGCCGGATTATGATACTCATAAGGCTTCGTAATGTTTCATAGTCAAATGAAACCGGGGGCTTGCTGGAATTGAAAAAATCCATCGGGGATAACGAAATCCCCAAGGGCTGGAGTTTTGAACAGGGACTCGAACTTGTAAAAAAAGCCGGCTACGACGGCATTGAACTATGGCTGGGTGACGTGCCGTGGTTCCAGATGACCACAACGGACGCCCAGGTTCAGGACCTGCGGCGCAAGGTGGAGAACGCCGGCCTTGTCGTTTCCAACGTCTCAACCGGCCTCCACTGGAAATATGCTCTCTCCGCGCGCGACCCGAAAATCCGCGAAGAAGGTATGCGGATCGTCAGGCGCCAGATTGAAACCGCCAAAATGCTGGGCACGGACGCCATTCTGGTGGTGGCCGGACTTGTGACCGCGGAAGTTCCCTACAACGAAGTCTATAACCGCTGCGTTGAAGCCATGAAGGCGCTCGCTCCGGACGCCGCCCGCGAGGGTGTAAGAATCGGCTGCGAGAATTGCTGCTCCGAACAAAAATTTTTGATGGGACCGCGCGAGTTTTTCTATTTCCTCAAAGACATCAATGAACCTTCGGTGGGCATTCACCTGGACGTCGGAAACATCCATGAGGATGGGTTTGCCGAGCAATGGATTGAAATGATGGGCCCGCAGATCACGCGGATCCACCTGAAGGACGTAATGAAAAAGCGCGGCCGCTGCTGCGATAGCGTTTATACCAACATCTTTCTCGGCGACAACAACTGGAAAGCCATTCGGGCCGCCATGACCAAGGTGGGATATGACGGATGGCTGGTTGCAGAGATGGAACGGCGCTACGGCTACGCGCACGACCAGCAATTTTATGACACGGCGGCGGCGATTGATCGCGTGATCGGCAACAGGCTTTAGAAATGCCCATTTCACGGCGGCGGTTTCTGGGATGTGCGGCGGGTGCTTCGGCGGCCGGGCTTGCAGGCAGTTTCGCTTGGGCGCGCACTTCTTTTCGGAATCCTGCCGTGGCCCCGGGATGCAAGCTGGTTGTTTCCGGGCCGGGCTGTACTCTGCCGGAATCAGCGGCAGGGTACGAATCGGCGCTATCTTCTGCCGGCGTTCACTATCAGCGCGCTTCTTTCCAGTCGCTCACGCCGGCACGCACCATCATTCTTCCTGCTTTCGAGTGCGTGGACCAGGGTGGCGCGCTGCAGTTACGGGACTATCTGGAACGTGGTTCGACGGTGCTTTTTGAATCCGGGGCGGCCTTCTCAGCCCCCGGCGAATTTAGTATTCATAGAAGTCTTATAAAGAGAGTGTTTGGGTTGGGCCTTCATTCTCCCATAGGGTTATGGGATTCCGCAGACTCGTTCAGGCGGTCGCCATATGTAGATTACCGGTGGCCGCTTGCGGTGAAAGTCCGGGACTTCAGCAGGATTGTTCCACTGGACGCGACAGGCGGCGATGCTATTGCCTGGTTTCACGATCTGCCGGTTTCGGCCAGGCGCCGAGTAGGGAACGGAACGCTGGTTTTTCTCGGATCGCCGTTGGGACCGCACCTTTTGTCAGGTGACCGGGAAGCATGCCGATGGCTGGCGGCCTTCTGTTCATCCTGCTGAGGCGCGTTTTGCCTGGGACAGGCCCGACCTCTTTGCAACTCGAGTGTGCCGTTTCTGCTTCCATGGATTGGCGTCGGATGATTTGACGCGGCAAAGCAGTCGCGCCTTTTTCCGTAAAGTTGTTACTTTTTTAACGCAGATAGCGGGGCGATTTTATCAACACGTTACAGACTCATACTTATGGGGAGGCCTGAATGGCCAAATTATATGACGTTGTTGTTGTGGGGTCAGGAGCTGCCGGGGGCATGGCGGCTACGCAATTATGCCTGAAAGGACTGAAGGTCCTCATGCTCGAGCGGGGACCGAAGTTTAATATTGCGACCGATTTTGAACACCATCGGAAACCCTACCAATTCCCATTTCGTGGGCGCATCCGTCCGTCGGAACGGGGCATTTATAACTACACGGCCAACGAGTGGAACAAGAAACACTTTGTCAATGAACTCGAAAACCCTTACACGGGCAAGCCATTCGTCTGGGTGCGCGCGCAGGCGGTGGGTGGCAAAACGCTCCACTGGGGGCTTGTTTCGCTTCGCCTCAGCCCGCGCGACTTCAAGGCCGCCAGCTACGACGGCGTCGGCACGGACTGGCCCATCTATTACGAGG
>JAJXZM010000441.1 GCA_021780055.1 Acidobacteriota bacterium | reverse complement strand
GCTGGTAGCCACGGATGGCGTAGAGGTCGTGGCTGAGCCCCTTCAGGTAACTGTCCATTTCACTGCCGAGTTGAGGAAGGACCGAAATGAACTTCTCCGTAGGCTGGACTTTGGGCAGCACCAGCACCTGGCGGCCACACGCAACGCTCCTCGTCTTGCGAACAAAACCGAAGGGAAAACAGGTGCTGACCCGGAGGCTTTCCTGCAGATAGCTGCCGCGCCGTGGAAACACAAGCTTGACGTCCTGCTGTGCCGACGAGCGGTGCGGGATATATGGGAAATAAAGGTTCCGGGTCAGGATTGCGGGGGCGGCCGGCACAGTCTTCTTTCTGAATTTCCTGTTACGAGGTTCGGCGCCGGAGAGTGTGACGGAAAAAGTGGGAAGGAATTCCTTGCGGTTCTCCAGTCGCAGCCGCCCAAGCACTGGCTGTTCGGCGAAAACATGATCGGGAAGCGCAAGATCGATTTCCAGGCCTTGCAGCACGATCCAGGAGAGGATTCCAGAAGCCAGCACGGCGGCAAGCAGGCAGGCCAGAATGATGAAAAGCAGGTTGTTGCCGGTGTTCAGGGCCGCCACCGTGATGACCATGATCATGGCCAGGTAAACCGCGCCTTCGCGCGTGAATTCATAATCGATCCTTACTATCCAGCGGCGGAGCGCCGTCCTGCGGGCAAGCGCGGGAACAGTTCGGACAGCCACAAGGGCTGTAAGCAGCAGTGAGAAGCCAGCGATGACCGCCGCAAGCCTGTAGCGCCCGGATCGGCTGAGCGCGGTGGCGTACAACGCGAGAAAAAGCCCCATCGTCAGGCCGAACAGCGCCAGAAAGAACCGCCGCCAGGCTGCGCGGTCAATTGCCGCAAGCCAGCCGCGGGCCGCGGAACGGCGTCTGCTTAAGAATCCACCGGATTGGGTTTCAGCAGCCATCCATTCACCTGTGATTCATTTTACGGCAGATTGCAGCCCAGCCTTGAATGAATAGCCCCATTGACTATACCTATGACTTATTTAAACGTTTATTTAATTTGACGGCACGTCAAGAAACGCTTTGCCTCCGTTTTGCGTCTAACAGGGTGTATGGTGGTGAGCGAAGAAATGGGGCGCACACCACGGAAAGAGAGGTAACTAGCGATGATTAAGGGGGAATTGTGTAATTCGAAATCCTTTCAAAAATCCTTTTCCATTGCAGGCTGTCTCGCGTTGATTTCATTGCTGGTTTTGCTGGTTCCGGCCATCGGAAGAGCGGACGCGTGGCCCTCCAACGCTGAAATCTCAGCGGGCGTCCAGGGCCGCCTTTATAATGCCGGCATATTCAAGCACGGTCAGGTAAATGCGCAGGTCACGAACGGCGTTGTGACACTTACTGGTACGGTGGACAGCTACGGGCAGGAGATGCGTGCGGTGCGCGCCGCCCGTCACCAGCACGGTGTGATCAGTGTGATAGACAAGATTCAGGTGAACACGGAGGATGCGAACCAACAGCAGATTCTGAAAAAGGCCCGGTATAACGTGCTTACCTATCCGTTCTACACGATCTTCGATCACATTACTCTGCGGACGCAGGGCAACCGGCTGATTCTGGGTGGCCAGGTCACGCAACCTTTCAAGAAATCAGACCTGGGCAACATCATGGCTGACATCAAGGGTGTATCTTATGTGCAGAACAACATCCAGGTGCTGCCAACCTCCTTATTCGATGACAACATCCGCGAAGAGATTGCGGAGAGAATCTATGGTGACCCGCTCTTTGTGAACTACGGCAACCAGGCGAACCCGCCCATCCATATTATTGTGGACAACGGGAATGTCACTCTCTACGGCGCCGTAGGCAGCAAAGTGGATCGCCAGAAGGCCGCCATCGATGCCCGCTTTGCGACGACTTATTTCGGATTGACTAATAATCTGCGAGTAGCCTCGTAAGCGCGTGCTCTGCATTGTGCAAGCCCGCGGCCAGCGCCAATCTGACCGCGGGCTTTTGTTTTTCAAGGGAAGCCTGGACGCAGAAAATCGAGTTTGCGGGTTGCGCCGGGTTTTTCCGGGCAATCAGAGCAACGCATGCAGTATTGTGCGCATCCTGCCACCTGTAATACGTGGCAAAGAATTCAGGAGTGGTAATGGCCGCGTAAGACCTTGGCTGCGCCGCCTGTATGCAGATTGACAGACCCTTCGCGAGCATATTAATGTGGATGGCATGAAAACGAAGAACGAAAATGAACGTTTGGCTCAAATGGTGAGGCTGGACCAGGTGGATTCGCTCCAGTTGCTTTCGGCGAAGACCGGCATTCCGGCGGAAAAGCTTGCCCAGCGGTGGCAGTCGAGCTCACGCGGCGATGCGCACCGCGCTTCGGGCAAAAAGCTGAAACCGCTTGCTCGACCCAAGGGGACCGTTCCGCATTCGACAGCTTCCTGAAACTTTATTTGCATAATGCCATGTCCTGCGCCGGCTGGCTCCTTGCCCGGGGCAGTGGTGTGTGTATACTGGGGCCGGAGGCAGTCCGATGTCGAAGATCGTTGCTGCGGCCCTGGCGCTCTACTCTTACTTCCTGATCCAAACCAGTCTTCCCAATTTGCCGTCGCGCATTCCGGTCCATTTCAATGTGGCAGGCCAGCCGGACGGGTGGGGCAACCCTAGTACTTAGTGACGCAAATCACCGTAATATTTCTCGAGACCGACACGATGCACAACTCGTTTTCGCCATTCGAACGGTGCCGCCTGAGTGTTGTAGA
>JAJXZM010000036.1 GCA_021780055.1 Acidobacteriota bacterium | reverse complement strand
AGAACGCTGAGCACTACAGGAAATAACCAGCAAGAACCTTGCAGCACCGGGGCGCCACTGACCGTGGCGCCTCTCTTTCCACTTTGCGGTAATCCAGCAAACCCGGGGTCAGGACCCTCACGGCGGTGAGGCATGCCTCCTGACCAGTTTCAATAGCGATTCTGTGCATTTCCTCTTATAATTGGCACTGGTTGGATTGAAAGCCCTTGGTTTCCGCTCTGCCCTTGTCCTCACATGTACCGACTGTATAGCATTTTGTTCAGCATCGGCTTTGTCCTGATGGCGCCGTACTATCTGTGGCGTCACCGGGGGCGAAAAGAATTGGCAGGGTGGCGGGAAAGGCTGGGACTGCTGCCGCCGGCCTTCTGCCAGGACGCATCGGGCGCGGTCTGGGTCCACGCAGTTTCAGTGGGGGAAACCCTGGCAGTTGCCGGTCTGGTGAAAGAGCTTCAGAGGCGCTATCCGGACCGCAGAATCTTTTTGACCAGCGTGACGGCGGCGGGACGCGAAGCCGGCGCGATGAAACTGCCGGGCCTCGCCGGCCAGTTCTATCTGCCGTTCGATTGGAGATGGGCCGTGCAACGCGTGGTTCAGCAGATCCGTCCTTCCGTCCTCTTGATTGTTGAAACAGAACTGTGGCCCACCCTGCTGAAAACCGTCAGCGATTCCGGTTGCCGCGTCATTCTGGTAAATGCGCGGGTTTCAGACCGCTCGTTCCCCCGCTACCGTATTGGACGCCCTTTCATGCGCCGCGTGCTGCACAACATCACGCGAATCTGTGCCCAGACTGCGACCGATGCGGAACGCTTCCAGGCGCTGGGTGCACGGGCGGACTCCGTGGTTGTAACCGGCAATCTGAAATTTGACGGCCGCGCTCCTGCGCTTGGAATTTTTGGCATCGGCATAAGGAATGCCCTGGCCGCGGAAAATCGAAGTCCCGTTTTTGTGGCTGGCAGCACCATGCGTGGAGAGGAACCTTTGGTGCTGCAGGCATGGCGAAAGGTCCGCGAAAAACATCCCCGCGCGATCATGGTTCTCGCGCCGCGCCACCCGGCGCGCTTTGACGAAGTCGCGGAGTTGCTGCAGGAGCAGCAATTGAAATGCATTCGGCGCACGAGCCTTTCGCAAGACGAGGCTGGAATGCGCCGCCAGATTTCGCAGGCGGAAATTCTCCTGCTCGACACCATTGGCGAACTTGCGGAAATTGTGGGCGTGGCGGACATCGTGTTTGTCGGAGGAAGCCTGGTCCCAACCGGCGGCCACAATGTGGTTGAACCCGCTTTCTGGGGGAAGCCGATTCTCTTTGGCCCGCACATGCACAACTTCCGGGATGTTGCCAGCCTGTTTCTGCGGGCGGGCGGGGCCGTCCAGGTAGCTGACGCGGATGCGCTGGCTGATGCTGTCCTGCACCTGCTCGATCATCCGGACGACGCGCGCCTGATGGGAGAAAAGGCCAAAGGAGTTGTCAACCAGCAGGCTGGCGCTGCGATGCGAATCCTGAACCAATTGGAGGAATGGCTCGGCGCGCCGCAATCGACCGTCGCGCCCCTGCCGTGAGCCGATTGATGAACCGCTCCCTCATGCCACTAGCCGGTCTTTATGGAGCAGGGGCGCGCCTGCGGCGGCGGGCCTTCCAGCAGGGATGGCTCAGGTCCAGGCGTCTCGGCCGTCCTGTCATCAGCGTGGGAAACCTGACCGTTGGAGGGAGCGGAAAAACTCCGCTTGTAGCGCTGGTCGCAGAAACACTGCTGCGCAACGGCCGCAAACCCGTGATCCTCACGCGAGGCTACCGCCGCGAAGGGGGAACCCACCTGATTGCCCTGGAGCCGCAGCCGAAGAGGAATCCTGACGCCCGTACAACCGGCGATGAGCCGGCGCTGCTGGCCATGTCGTTGCCGCATCTCCCAATCATCATCTGCGCCGATCGCTTTCGTGCGGGACAACTGGCAGAAGAGCGTTTCGGGGTGGACGTTCACATCCTGGACGACGGGTTCCAGCACTTCGCCCTTGCACGGGACATTGATCTTGTCGCCATCGATGTCACCCAGGATGTTTTGCACGACGCGTTGCTTCCGGCGGGTCGGCTCCGGGAGCCGGTCTCCGCGCTTGCGCGAGCAAACAGTATTGTTCTGACGCGGACGGAAATTCGAGATCCGGCTGAAACAGAGAAACGGGTGAGAGAAATCAATCCCGGGGCTCCGATCTTCCGATGCTCAACGGGTCTTCGGAGCCTGGTTGAGAGAGGCAGCGGCCGAGCCATCGAACCCGGCGAATATGGCGGCAGGCCGGTCTGCGCTTTTTGCGCTATCGGCAACCCCGGCGCGTTCTTTTCTGATCTGCAACGCTGGGGATTCCAACCAGTTGCAGAAATCGCGTTCCGTGACCATCACATTTACACAACAGACGATGTCTGCCGGCTCAACCGGGCCGCAAGCGAAAAAGGCGCTGTGACTTTCCTGACCACTGAAAAGGACCTGATGAATCTTTCGCCACAGTTGGAATTTCAGCTTCCGCTGCTGGCTTGCGCCATTCAGGCGGAGATCCACGACCCCGAGCAGTTTGAACAACTACTTCTGGCTGGCATCGAGCAAAAACAGGTAGGATAAAAAGATATGCCCCGGGTGTGAACACCCGGTCTCCGGATAGCTGATTTATGCAGAAAAGTGCTGTTCAGAATCCTGAAAAGATTTTTGTTCGCGCGACCAACTGGGTTGGCGACGGAGTGATGTCGCTGCCTG
>JAJXZM010000425.1 GCA_021780055.1 Acidobacteriota bacterium | reverse complement strand
CCCGGGAAGCGGGACATCCTGAATTTCGAATGGCGGCGAGATTTGCCGATGGTAGCCTGTGATTGCAAAATGAGTGCGAAGGTTAGGACTCCACGTAATCGTCACGTTTTGCTCATCGGCGTGAATCTCCTCCTCAATCGCTCTCGGCGTGTAGGCCCAGTAGTGCCGTGACGACCCAACCGCAAACTCCCAGTGGGATGTGTAGAAGGTTATGCCGGCATCGTAGATGGGGTGGGTGCGCGAACCTGGAAATGCACCTGCGCCGAGGTCACCGGTCCCGTGATGCAACATCGCAACCCCTGCGCCGGCGGTCCAAGAGAACCAGTGATTGAGTCGAACTGTGGCGCCGCCCTCAATCTCGGTCGCCCATTGAAAGAACCTATCGCTTCCCGGGATGAGGGCCTCCGGCGGCAGATTGCTGCCCTGAAGAAATCCCGGTGCAGGGACCGGGCCTTCGGGCAAACGCGCGGCGTCCAGAGGGGTACCGGAAACAGGGACCGCAAAAATGCTTGCAAGGGCGGAGGTTGGTAGGATGTCCGCGGTGATGAAACTCCGAATTCGAGGACTGAGGCTGAACCGGAAGTCGGCGACCTGGTATCGCCACGCGTTCAACCCTTCTGTGTCTCGCATGTAATTCCACCCGATCGTCAGCTCGGGACGCAGCCCCGTCTCAATTGCGTCGCGAACTGTCGCCACGTCATTATCGCCCGGCGCGAGGGTGTCCGCCTCTCGAAGCAGTTTCAGCGCCAGGTCGGGCCGCTGCAAGGCGTTTTCATCCGATGCCAACACGACTAGCGCCCCGACATCTTTGGGGTCTGTATTGAGCAAATCCTCAAGCAAGGGACGGGCAGCAGCCGGGTCGCCGGACCAGACAAGCACCTGTGCTTTTCCGGTCAGAGCATCACGATCTGCGGGGCGGATTTGAAGTGCGGCGTTGTAAACACGGAGGGAATCCTTCCACCGGTTCTGGTAGGAATAGATTTGGGCCTGAAGCAGAAGTGCGTCGAACTCGTTCGGTTTGGCCTTGAGCAAAACCTGCAGCTCGGCAAGCGCGCGTCCGTATTGCTTGTCCCATCCCAGTACTCTCGCCATTTCGAGACGCGCCTGGCGGTCGTTCGGGTCCCGGCGCAAAATTTTCTGGTACTCAGCCACGGAGCCGTCATAGTTTTTTGACCAGCTCAAAACTCTCGCCAGTTCCATTTCTCCCTGTGGGTCTCGGGGATATTTTGTCAGCCACTCCCTGTACAGTCGAATAGACTCATCGTACTTCTTTGCCCAGCTCAAAACCCTCGCGCGCCGGATCAACAAGCCGTCGTTGCCGGGTTGAAGCTCCGACGCCGCCCGGAGCTCGGCTGCCGCTGCGTCGAAGTCTCGTTTTGCCAGGTACTTGTCCGCAAGGGCAAGCCGCAGGCGGACACTCCGGGGGTCCTGCTGGACAAGCGCCTGAAGATTCTGCTGCGGGGAAGGCAGTGAGGCGGCCCGTGCCAGTTGGGCCTCCCTCAGGTTGCTGCGGAGCGCAGAAAGGCGAGGATCCTGCGGATGATACCTGGCGAAGTCGGTGAACGCCGTCTGCGCCTGTTCGGTCTGCCCCATTACTATCCGTGTCCGGATCATCCCTGCCTCGGCCTCCGCATTCGTTGGCTGGACTTTCAGGACTTCCTGGAACTGGCGCACGGCTTCAGTGTAATCCTGAAGGATCAAAAGAACCCCGGCGTACTCCGTTCGTGCTCGTAGGTCCGAAGGGCGCAGGGCCAAGGCATCCTTGTACTCGTTTGCGGACTCGGGGAACTTCTCCTCCCAACTCAATACTCTCCCGAGCTGAAGGATGCCGTCAGCGTCTGTGGGGTGCCTGGCCACCCAGGTTCGCAGCATGGCCTCGGATTCAGTGAATTGCTTGTTCCAACCGAGAACCGTAGCCAGGCGAAATCTCGCTTGCTCATCATCAGGATATCGGGAAAGGTATGCGCGGTACTGCTTGATTGCCTCCGGGAAATTCCCGTTGGCCTCGCTTCTCTCGGCAAGGGCGAGGAGCGCCTCACGTTCACTTACGCCATTGGCAGGAAGCACACCCTCCTCTGCAGTTTCGCTCGCCGGACGCCGAGTCGCCGTGGCGGGCTGGACTTGCGCAGGACGGCAGACTGCAGGCCGCGACCCAACAGCCAACAGCGCTACGCTGACGAGCATTCTCTTTAACGAAAAAACATTCATAGGGATTCCCTCAGTGGAAAGGATGTGCGGTTATCTTTCGGAAGACGGCTTCTACCGCCGGGTAACTTTGCTTCAGAATCGCCTCCGAAGACACATACGACCACGTCGGCCACGGCAAGGTAAGGCCTTGATCAATCACTTCTCCAGAAGACCTGGCCGCCACAATCTGGAATGGCACTGCCGCTGCTCCGGGTGTTGGCACTTCGGCAGAGACAACCGCGATCCGGATTTCTCTTGAAAGGTTGCCAAAAGGTTTTCCGTGGCTATCTGTGCCCCAGCAGACAAGGCCCTCCGAGGGATCAAGCGCGAGAAGGAGACCCCAGGAAAGGCGAAGACGAAGCGTTGCCCTCGATGCGTCGTAAAAGAACTGGCCCAAAGAATCGTAATCACTCGCGCGGAGGCTGAAATTGCCGTAATGGAGCGGGCTTCGGGTATACGTGACCGAAGGGAATACACTTCCATTTTCACCGTAGATCCTTCGATTGGTTTCCACAACTTGTTCTTCGAATGAGCCGCTGGGATCGAAGTGCGTCTGCAGATTCGGCGGGATTTCAACCGTTGTGATGCCAGGGACCTTTCCTAATGGCCGCTTTCGGTACGGGTTGTAATTACGTGCGATCAGGAGCTTCGTTTCATTGGGGCCTCTGATGGCCACGAGGAAATTCGCCCCATCTTCCACCTCAACATCACCTGCCGTGGCGAGCAAGCCGGAGCCACAGGGAACACCACAGGTATTCAGCGCGACGAAATATCTCACCTTGGACCAGTCTGGCTTTTCGCCCGGCGGAAGATTCGTCTTAAGGTTAAGGTACAGAGCGGAAGGATCCCACGATGCTTGAACGCTGACGACTTTCCCAATGTGGTCTGGTGGCACAGAGTGGCCGGGAACAATAACCACAGCGGGAGCGTGCCAGAGTTCTTTCCATTCGCGGTGGTTTGCGGGCACGAATTTCATTAGACCGTACGATTGTTCAGGATCGAGGTCGTTATGCCAAAGCGGCTTTCGCTCGAAGGGAATCTCAAAGTCAGCAGCGATCCAATTGTGCTTCCACCACTCGTCGATCCACTCGAAAATGATCCCTCCGGCGTATCCGGCCTTCTCAATGTCCACCGTGAGACGCGCCAAGGTCTTTCCCTGTTGAAGTTCGCTAAACCCCCCGTGGTTCATGCCGTCAGGACTAAAGTGCGCGATGCCGATACTCGTTGAGAGGCCGTACTCACCCACAAGCACCGGCGTCTTCCGGTAATGTGCGCGGAGGGCTTGAAGGTAACCCCAGTAAGCGTTTGGCCCCTCGTCATCCTTAGCTTTCTGGTAGGCAGGATCGAGGAAGATGAAGTCCGGGTAAGTAGGGTAAATATGGTACATTGCGAAGTAACCTGCGGGGTCATCCGGCAGGGGCGTAATCTTCTCCTCGTCGAGGGAAACAACATCCAGATCGTCCGGGACGGTTGTAAGCGGTGCAAATACCTGGCCCAACTCTTTCTCTCTGAGGCGCATTTCCTCGCGCTGAGGCATCGTGCTCGGATGCTTCAGGGGGTCGAGAGGAGGCCAGTTGACAAAGCAGATAGGCCGCTGCCAATGGTATTGGCTCGCTTCGTATTGGAGCGTCTCATCCATCCGCATAGTCAGCCACAACTCGGTGGCGTTCGCGTCTTGGATGGAGAGGAATCGACCCGTGAAATTCGTGGGTTCAGGATGACGCGCGTTAGTAATGACCTCTACGTGAGGCTCGATCTCGCGGCCAATGACCCATCCCATAACGTAAGGCGAAACATCAGCACTGAAAATTCCGCTCGCATGGGCAGGACGAGGAGGGATATTCGCATCGCCGTGCATGGCGTCCACTACGTCGCGGACCGCCTTCTGGTAAGCCGCAGTGAAGCCCGAATCAAAAAGGTTTCCGTCCAGCGGATCTTCGAGCCAAATCTCCTGGAACAGATACAAAGGCTGCTGAGGATGTGCTCGGTCGTAATCAAGCAGCGCGTGGTAAAACCCGGGCGGGAGCAGAGTATAGACACGAATGGCATTCGCTCCCATCGCCCCGATCTTGTCAAACCAGTCGGTGTAGACGGCTGGGTCGCTGGGCGGTTCAGTTGCAAAATGGCCCGGCATGGCTGGGCCGATGTCCACGCCTGCGACGTAAACCGTTCTCCACAAGCTGTCTTGCGGAACCTGAAAGTACCCATTGTGCAGCCTTGCGGCCAAGGTCAGATGCGAAGATGTCCGCAGATCGGGAACGCCAGCCTGGGTTGAAACAGCCGCGCCGGGCAGCCCAACTAAAGATGGATTGGAGGAACAGGGCTTTAGGAGGAACTGGCACGATGACTCGTAATGGCTATCTTCGAAGCCTGTTCCTGCCCTGCAGGAGGGAGAATTACTTGCTGGCCGGGCCGACAAAAACCCGTAGGCGCAAGTGCCTGCTAACAGCAGGAAAGCTGTAAGCGAGAGATTCCTGATAAAGGCCCTCATAAGCAGCGACTCTTCCTTCAAAAAACGCAATCAATCGCCAGTGGCGCTTTGCGCGGCAACATTCGTTTTTCAGGAGATGATGGCCTCAATCCCGTACACCCAAGCGGGCGGGCAGAACGAACCATTGCGAGCATCCTTTCAATCGGATATCGTCGAATTCAGCCAAGCACTTTAGGGAGAACTGGACCAAGGTGAGCGCGCCCCCCCTTGCTCTTACTTTTTCTTCCGATATTGGCGCGGCAACGCCAGGAACGTGTTCTGAAGAATCTGGTACAACCGTTTTTCCCTAAAAACAAATTACGGGTGTGTCCACCGAGGTCCGCTGACGGGCTTGCCATGGAACTCCCAGAGATAAGTCCTCGCAAGGACGAAGAGCAGAAAAAGGCCAATTCGGTTCTTAGGTACGGCACTTGACATGCCTAGTTTGAAATTCCAACGTGGGTGACCTTTTCCCAACGCCCGTAACCGGTCAGGAACCGCACCACGCCCTCAAACCGGTAGTAGAGGATGAGCTGGCGGTAGCCAAGGTTTTCGACAAATGCATACCAGAGCAACCTGGCAAGGTCGCGGTAGCTGGGATAACGGCGGTAGGTCAACTCTTCCAGCAGAACGGCTCCAATAGAGAGCAGGCCACCATAGGCAAGGCTAAGGAGGACAAAAAGCAGGTAGAGCATAGCAGGTACCATGCCGAAAATGATGGCTAGCGGAACCATGAAATAGCCCAGAAATTCCACCACGGCTCCCAGCGCTTCCACATAGAGGTGAAAGGGAAAGCTGAAATTGCCCACCATGCCATACTTCCGGTTAAACAACATTTCCGAGTGTTTCCATAAGGTTTGACACAGGCCAAGCTGCCAGCGCCGACGCTGATTGCCCAGCATCCTGAGTGTGGATGGACATTCCGTCCAGCAGACAGGATCCGAAGTGAAAGACATCCGGATACGCCGGTTGTGTTTCGAGGCCCAGTGATGCAACTGGACGATCAAGTCCATATCCTCGGTCACCGTATCATGCGCAAACCCGCCTGCCTCCATTACGGTTTCGCGGTGGAAAACCGCAAACGCTCCGGAAACAATCATGGTCCCGCCCAGCAAATCCCAGCCGGTACGCCCAAACAGGAAGCTTCGAAGGTATTCCACTACCTGAAAGCGCTCCAGGCGCGACTTAGGCAGCGCTACTTTTGTCACCCGCCCGTCGCGCACCTGGCAACCGTTCATAATCCGGACGATGCCGCCGCTGACAACCGTGTTGACAGGGGAGTGGATCACTGGGCGCATCAGGCGCAGCAGCGCGTCCCGCTCTAGGATCGAATCTGAATCCAATGTGCAAAAATAGGGAGTGCGGCAGACGTTGATGCCCACGTTCAAAGCGTCCGGCTTGCCACCATTTTCCTTGCTGACAACCAGCAGCGTGGGGAGGTCCGGATTCATATAGAAACCGCGGACTTCCTGGGTCGGAATTTGGGTGCGATAGATCAAGTCCATCTTTACCAGATGAAAATGGTCAATCAGCCGCTTGAGTGTGGTGTCGTTTGAACCATCGTCAACAACCACTACTTCCAGTTCCGGGTAGTCGGTCTGGAGCGTAGACTCCGTTGTTTCCACAATGATCTGCTCTTCATTCCACGCTGGGATCACAATGGTTACGGGAGGCGTTACAGGCGATTCCCGGATATCATCCATGTCCTGGTAGGCGAGACGACGGTTGTAGAGCCAAACCGCGGCCAGGGAAATCACCATCAGCAGCGTATAGACGCCGTTCGCAATAAAGAAGTAGGAGACGATGAGCAGGTTGAATATGTTCATGCCGTAAATGAAGACATGCCGCCACAGTTCCATGGAACTAGATTCCCTCCCGTGAATGGGTGCTGGCCAGGGCCTCTTGCGCAAGCGCCCTCATGTCAAAGTCGCTCTCCTGCACTGCCACCTGCTCAACCCATTGTTGAATCTGCGGGTCGGGATACCGTCCAAACTGCATGAGGAATTTCCTGCGCAGTTCCAGGTTCCCTTTCCGGCGTTCAATCACCGAAATCATGTAGCTGGTCTTACCCATCTCCACCAGGTTCTTAAGGACTGTCGTTTCCCTGCCGTTGCCTGTTTCTACACAGCGCGCAACCAGTTCAGGAATCAGGCCGGCGCGCTGAAACTCGTCCGCCACCTGTTCCCGGCTGTACCGGTCTGTCGTGGCAAGAAAATGAAGGGTCAACAGATCCACTCCCTCGCGCCCAAAAACCCGCAAAGCTCGAACCGCCGTTTCCCGTACGCGCCAGTTAGGGTCTGTAAGAGTTGCTGCAATCCTGTTGGCATTGGGTAGGAACCTTCGATTGGCCAGTGACCTCACGGCGTGAAGTCGGACAAACCATGCCGAGTCTTCAAGGAGAGTAAACAAAGTGGACGCCCCCCGCTGGTCCACAAGGTAGGCAATCACCGGAGCAGACCGGGCACGCACGTCCGGATTAGTGTCGAAGGCCAGATCCTTTAGAAACGTTTCAACCATTTCGCCGCCCATGCTTCTCTGATCCAGAAGAAAATCCGGATTCCCGGCTGCTTCCCGCTCGACCATTTCCCGGATAATGTCCGTAGCCAGGAAACGAATGTGTGGGTCCTGATGCCGCAGGGAAGCCAACAAATCTCGGGCGTTCTGCAATGGAAAGCTGACAAGGGCGGTTTTCAGGGTTCGAATGGAAAGAACGGGCGCCGACTCAAGAACTGACTCATGAAGCTGTTCGACCAGTGGCAGAAAGCTGCCGGGGTGCTGGATGGCCGAAAGCGAACGCACGGCAACCATGCGAATATCCGGGTTAGGGTCCTCCAGGGCCTTGACCAAAAGAGGCCAGCTCGGCTCATGCCGGATCAGACCCAGATTTTCAGCGCTCTTTGAGCGAATCAGGAATTGAAGCATTTTGACCCGCCGCAACAGTCCCTGGGGGTTAATCAATGCCTCGCGCAAGGAGGCCTGATCAATCTGGCCCATCAATCGCTGCTGCCAAATCTTAACCAGACCGAGGTCCTCACAGAGGCGTCTCAGGGGCGGTTCCTCGGCGGGAGCAGGCCTCCTATCAAGACAAAGCTGCTCCAACATAAACAGGCGGTCTCGGCCGGAGATTTGCCGCAGTCTTTCAAGTCCCTGGGTGTAGGCCGTGCGACCGGAAAGGACTGCTTCCAGCACGGGACCATACTGCTCGCGCAAACCGTCAATGCGAGTGAAGAACTTGTCACGCCTTCGCCGACGAAGGAGAACGATCCCGATCAGAAACAAGTTCCCCAGTAGAGCAAGCACGAAAAATGCAAGAACAACTGCTGTGATGTTTTCAGTAAGAAATGGCATAGCATCTGAGGCGGGACACATCCCCCCCCTCGCCCTTTGTCAGATCCTTACCCGTCGCGATCTGCGATGGGGCTTCCCCACGTCCACGTTATCGGCTGTTGAGCAAAAAGAATGAGCCAGAAATGGCTATATCGGCATGAAATCGCAAAGGCTGGGAATAGCCCAGGGCGCCTACAGAATTATCCAAACACTCCGGGCCGGTGCGTGCGTTTTGTCGCACGGAGGGAATCCCGAAGAGTCAGCCATCCTGTTGGGCCAGGAGGTCAACCGGCCTTGAATAGGAGGAACGTTTTGGCAGGTCCAAGCCGGACGGCGAGGTCATCTCTGCTTCCGCGTGGCCTGAAACTCAAGTATAAAATGTCAGCGTTTGATGGGAAGTCGTGCTTTGGTCCACCCGGCCAGGCCATCGCGATACACGTTAACATCAGAATAAGAAAAACCCTGTGAAAGAAGGACGCGGCCCGCCGACCGGCTGAATGCGCAGATGTCGCCGGTCGATTTCCCTGCCTCGTAGAGCACGATCGTTTTGTCCTTTGGCAGCCGTTTGCACTCCTGCTCAAAGGAATCGATGGGCATGTTCAGGGCTCCGGGGATATGGCCTGACTGGAAATCCTTCGCGGTCCGAACGTCTACGAATAGCGCTTGCGAGTGATCGCCAAATATCTTCTCAGCCTGGGACGTATCGATCATCTTAGGCTGGCGCTTTTTTGCTTCCTCCTCGGTGCACGCCGCAGCGGAATTCTGGAGCCCAGCGAAGATATTGGACCTACCGAGGACCTGCATGGTGTCCTGGGAGCCACCGGCGGCCGGCTGCATAGCAGATTTCTTGCTACCGGGTTTGGCCTTCGCCGCCGGGGAAGATTCGGGCGTTTCCGCCGGTTTCGAAGTTCCACCCGGCCCGGCCTGCTCCACGCCGGCTAATTTCAATTCATTTTCAACGAGTTGTGCGAACTGGTCATAAGGAAGAGGCCCCACGATCACCCGGCCGTCAATAAAAAAGGTTGGCGTTGCGTGAACACCCAACGCCTGGCCATCGGTAAGGTCGCGGGCCACTCGCTCCGCCATCGTTCCCTGCTGGAGGCACGCAACGAACTTCTGTGAATCAAGTCCCATCTCCCCTGCGTACCGGTTGAGCGCAGGCAGGCTCAGGTCATCCTGATGCTCATAGAACATGTCCACCGCCTGCCAGAACTTGCCTTGCTGCCCGGCACATTCGGCAGCTTCCGCGGCTTTCTCAGACTCGGGGTGGACCCCCACAAGAGGAAACTCCCGGAACGCAAAACGGATCTGGTTGCCGAATTTCTCCCGGATCTTCTTGGCGGTTGACTCCGCCTGGCGGCAGGCGGGGCATTTGAAGTCTCCGAATTCCACTATGGTCACTTTCGCGTTCGGATCCCCATAAAAATGCGTATCCGGGCGGACCATATGCGCCTCGACCGCCTTTTGGCTTGGCGGCTTTGCCGGAGGCATGCTGCCATGCTTGGTCAGGAAAATAAAGGCAGGGACCCCCAGCACAAAGCCGAAAAGGATCAGAGCAAAATTCCTCTGTACTGCAGCAAGTGCTTCAGCAGGTTCCAGCGGCTTCGGCGGGTGCGAACGTTCCATAATGGATAAAAGGAAAATAGCGGTTACCAGCAGCGCAGACAACACACACCACACACACCAGGAATGAATCACAAAGGCTTCGAGCCCGGTCAGATAGATGGAAAACAGGAAAGCCGCTCCTGAAATCAGCAGGACCCCGCGTTGCGTGAGGCGCGCAATTGAAGTGGGCAGCAGGGGATAAAGGAAGAGAAGCAACACCAGGAAACCGTACATGAATATGCCGAAAATGGGTACCGGCAGGCCGACGATGTGCGAATATACGCTGGCCCGAACGGCGTCACAGCCTCCTCCCATACAAACCATGGGGTGGGCCGGTGAAGTGTACTCCCACAGCAGGTAAGCAGAAACAAAAAGTCCGACAAGGCTCAAGGCCATCAATAAGATTTTTCGCATCGTCCTTTGTCCTAAGGCGTCGTGGTCCATCGGGGCGCAATGGACCTTTGATTCACCCCTTGTTGTGCTCCCTTTGAATAACTGGAATTACTTTGCCCCGAGTTCCGGCAAGCACCCCCATCAAGTATAAAACCAAGCTCACCTTCCGCGAAACATTTACAAAAGGGTTCTTTGCGTATGCATTGGATTGGCAGGTCCGCAACCGTGCCCGATGGGCAAACCTTCGCGGATGGCCGCTGTCACAAACTCTTTTGCCAGAGCAACGCTTTCCCGAACGGTTTTCCCCTTTGCCAAACCCGCAGCAAGGGCTGAGGCAAAAATACACCCGGTTCCATGGGTGTTTCTTTTGGCGATCCGCTCCGCAGCAAACTCAACAAATTCCTGCCCGTCAAAAAGCAGGTCGATGGCAGAACCTTCCAGATGCCCTCCCTTAACCACAACATTCCTGGGGCCAAAATCCCGAAGCCTCCGCGCCGCGTCTTTCATTTCATCAATCCCGCTGATTGCTTGTCCGGTCAGGGCGCTGGCTTCGTGCAGATTGGGCGTTACTACGGTGGCCAAGGGCAACAGTTTCTGCTTAAGGTCGGCAACGGCGAGAGGATCGAGCAGCGGAACTCCGCTCGTTGAAACCATCACAGGATCAACCACCACAGGAACTCCGGGATGGAGGCTGATCTGGTCCGCCACGCCTCCAATGATCCC
>JAJXZM010000525.1 GCA_021780055.1 Acidobacteriota bacterium | reverse complement strand
CCTCTTGCCCGCGGATGAAGCGCCAGCCACGCGACGCCTCCCGCCGCGATGGCGATCAGGACCCATTTGGCAACTGTTATTTTGCTCATCCTAACAAACCTCTATTATAATCGCATCGTCGGTCATATAGACTGTCTTTCATTACGACGGTAAGAGTTGCTCTTGTTCTTTTAGCGCCGGGCATCAGCCCGGCATGTCCTCACTCTGCAGACCTGCAGTTTGGTGCTACTAAAGATGAGCCATTACAAAAGAAGGAGCAAAGCAACTCACTATGACCGAGCGCGACGAAGGTACTGTATCCATTATCATCCCTGCCCGCAATGAAGAGGCAAATATTGAGCGCGTGGTGCGCTCGATTGCGCCGCAGCCACACGTGCGGGAGATCATTGTTGTGGATGACGCCTCGACCGACCGGACAGGCGAAATCCTGGCGGGGCTGACCCGTGAGATTCCACTGCTGCGCACGATCAGGCTGGACTCGCTGCCGGAGGGATGGACGGGCAAGAGCCACGCCGCCGCGGCCGGTGCGGAACAGGCCACCGGCGAGTGGCTGCTCTTTACCGACGCCGATACCGAACACCTGCCGGGCAGCCTGGAAGCGATGCTCGAGCGCGCAGCGGCAAAGAGCGCCGATCTGCTGTCGCTTTCGCCGGGCCAGCAGACGCCGACCTGGTGGGAGAAGTCGATCATCCCATTTGTTTTTGTGCAACTGGCGAAGATTTTTCCTTTTGAGGAAGTCACGGACCCGGCATCGCCGCGCGCAGCGGCAAACGGGCAATACCTGCTGATACGGCGGAGCGTCTACAATGAAAAGGGCGGCTTTGCCGCCGTACGGGGCGAAATTCTGGATGACGTTGCGCTGGCCCGCCTGATAAAGCAGCGCGGAGGGCGGCTGGTTTTTCTGCCCGGAGCGGAGTGGGTGCGCACGCGGATGTACACCAGCTTCCGCAGCATGTGGCAGGGCTGGAGCAAGAACCTTTATCTGCTCTACGGGCGCAAGCCTTGGGCCGTGCTCAAAGCGCTCTGCCCGGTGTTGTTGCTGGACGTGCTATTCCCGCTGGGCCTGGTGGCTATGGGAATTGTGATTATCACCGGGGAAATGACTCGGCGGCCGCTCCTGGGCGTGGTGGTGTGCTATCTGGGCGCCGCTCTGCGACAATGGAACTACAGGCAGCACCTGGAGCAGTTGGGCTTTGAACGCCGGCTGGCGGCTTATCAATTTGTCGGTGCGGCGCTGTTTTCGCTGCTGCTGGTGAATTCCATGTGGGCGCACACGGTGGCGGGCGGCGTCCGCTGGAAGGGCCGCAGTTACTTCACTTCGGGCGAGGAACGGGAAACGGAATGATCTACCTGACGCGGCGCGCGGAATTTTCAGCATCGCATTACTACCACAATCCGGCCTTCAGCGCGGAAGAGAACCGGCGCATCTTCGGCAAGTGCAACAACCCGCACGGGCATGGGCACAACTACACCGTTGAGGTGACGGTGGCGGGCGACGTGGACAGCACCACCGGAATGGTGCTCGACCTGAAAGACTTGAAAGCCGTGCTGGAATCTGAAGTGCTGCAACTGATGGACCACAAGTTTCTGAACAGGGAAGTTCCCGCGTTCGCCACAAAAATTCCCACCACAGAAAACATCGCCGTGGAAATCTGGAACCTGCTGGCGGCGAAACTTCCGAGCGGCCGCCTGCATCGAATCCGGTTGTACGAAACGGACGACCTGTTCGTGGATTACTACGGGGACTGATGGTTTCACTGACCAAGCGATACCGGTTTTCAGCATCACACCGCCTGCATAACGAAGCACTGAGCGCGGCAGAAAACACCCGCGTCTTCGGCAAGTGCAACAGCCCTTACGGCCACGGGCACAATTACGTTGTGGAGGTGACGGTGCGCGGGCCTGTCGATCCATCAACGGGCATGGTGATGGACCTGGGGCTGCTCGATCAGGCCGTGGAGAAGGAAGTGATCGACCGGTTTGACCATACCTACCTGAACCTGGACGTCCCGAATTTTGAGGGGAAAGTGCCGACCACGGAAAACCTCTGCGTCGAGATTTACAACCTGCTTCGCACCAGGCTTGGCGGCGCAAATGGAAGCGCGCGGCTTGAAAAAGTGCGGCTGGAAGAGACGAGCTCGAATTCGTTTGAGTACGCGGGAACGGCGGAAGAGAATCCTGGTTCGACTATGAGAGAAAAGAGATGAAGACAAACCATAGATCAGCGGTGGCGGAGGCGGAGCGGCTGAAGACCCCCGACCGGTTGCAAGAAACCGTGCGCGCTACGCTGCGCGAACTGGGCGAAGATCCGGAGCGCGAAGGGCTGCTGAAAACTCCCGAGCGCGTGGCAGAGTCATTGAGGTTCCTGACCAGCGGATACCACAAGGACGTGAAAAAGGTGCTGAACGACGCCGTCTATTCCGTCGCCTACGACGAGATGGTGATCGTGAAGGACATCGAGATTTTCAGCATGTGCGAGCACCACCTGTTGCCCTTCTTCGGGCGCTGCCACGTGGCCTATATTCCTACAAAAAAGGTGATCGGCCTGAGCAAAATCCCGCGCCTGGTGGATGTTTTCGCGCGGCGGCTGCAGATCCAGGAGCGGCTGACCAACCAGATTGCCGAGACCATTATGGAAGCCATCAAGCCGCAGGGCGTGGGCGTCATTATTGAAGCGAAACACCTTTGCATGATTATGCGCGGCGTGGAAAAACAGAATTCCGTTGCCGTGACCTCCGCCATGCTGGGGGCCTTCCG
>JAJXZM010000302.1 GCA_021780055.1 Acidobacteriota bacterium | reverse complement strand
CGCGGGCTGATAATCTTGGGTCCTGGAAGATTATTATAGTTACACCCCGCAGAAATTACGCTGGACGCGCCACCCGCCTGATTGGGGGCACAGGCGTTGCGGCGGCGCGATCCTGCGCAAGAAGGGCCTTGCAATCCGTTCTGATGACGGATTTAATTCAGACCCTCCGGAGAGCGTTCCTGCTCCCACACCTGGAGCGCTGCCGGCAGGCTGCGGGCCGTCCGGAACTGATCGGCGTGGCCGGTTAGCCGGTAAAGCGCAGCCGTGTGATCAAACCCGTGGCCGGCAGGTTGCAATAGCACCAGCTCGTGCGGCGCAAAAAGGGCCGCAGCCTCAGGAATGTCGGTCACTCGCAGAACGTTCAGGAGCGGCGAGCCATTCCAGTGCGTCGTGGGTGGATGATCGAGGACGACGCACCCGGGGCGCGAGTCCATGATGGCGGCGTAGAGAGCCAGGATGCCCATGCCGCCTTTGCCGTAGATCGAGATCGAAGCGGGATCCAGCTTCTCGTTAGCGGTCATGAATTCGATGGCCCGCATGATGTCCCAGACCTGCATTGATTCCACGGTTGAGCCTAGGATTTCGGCACTCCTTTCCAGTGTGACCCAGTCGCGGTCACTGATTTCGAAATCCGTGGCGCGCGGTTGCAGCACAAGGATCTCATAGCGGCCAAACAGGGGCAGCAGTTTGTCAAAGTCGACAACAGAGATGTCATCGTGGCGGCCTTTGACGTAAATCAGCGCCCGGCGCGGTTTCTCCGGACCTTTGGGCCGGTAGAGGATGCCCCTTACCTGCATGAGCGGCTCGCTGGTGAATGTGACGTTGTAGACGTTGGTGTACTTGTTGGCCCATGACCATTCGATGGGTTTAATCTCGGCGTCAAGCGGCACGGGCGTTTTGGGGAAGGCGCGGAAGACTTTTGATTTGAGCCCGGTCAGAATCTGCTTTCGCCGGGCGTTCCATGCCTGGGCGCTGGAGTAGTTGCGAATCGGCGCCACGGGGACGAAGTGGTTGTAGATGGCGTAGTTGATAGCATCCGTGGGTTGCTTCAACAGACATTCAAGCTCAGAGCCGGGAATCGGCGTGAAGGTTCCGTCGTCGTACGGCGTCATGTCGCCTTTCAACCAGCGTTGGATCCACGTGGCCGACTCGCGCCGCAGCGGGACGTTGTCACCATGGTGGGCTTCCTGGTCAAAGGCGGCCACCTTGTTTTCCGCTCCGTAGAGAGCATAGATCGTTTTCAGTTTCTCATAGACGGCGTTGTAGCCCGCCGGCGGAAACATGGGATCGAGCCGAGCGCTGATCATCTTGAGCGGGCGCGGGGCGATCAAGGCCCCAAGGATCGTGAAGTCCTGCTCGTAGATGTTGGGATAATAAATGCAATCACAATTTTCCTGCACACCGTGCAGCGCCACCTGCGTGCCCGCGGTCCAGGTGGAGATGGCCGGGACGGCAACGGCGATGCGCTGGTCAAGCGCGGCGGTGTACCAGGTGATGGAACCTCCTCCTGATTCGCCGGTCAGCGCAACGCGGCGCATATCCACCTGGGGAAGCGTTTCGAGATAATCGAGTCCTCGCATAGCGTTCCAGACCTCGACGCCCACGGGAGTGTAACCCAGTGACAGCCACTGCCACATGTTCTGGTCGTAAAGCCCGTGGTGAATGCCGGGAACTTCCCCGAATTCGAGCGTGTCAAGAATCAGGCAGACATAGCCGTGCTGGGCAAACCAGATGGCGTGCCGCTGGTAAGGCACTTTGGCGCCGTAGGGATCGGGCAGGTGGCCGCAAAGATAGAGCACCACAGGGAAAGGGCCTTTGCCTTTGGTGGGGAAGTAGAGATTGCCGGTGACATAAAGCCCGGGCATGCTTTGATAGACAACTTTTTCAATGCGAACGCCCTCTTGTTCCAATGTGCCGGTGATTTTGACTTGGAGCGGTGTCCTGGCGGGCATGGGATCGAGTCCCACCATGTAGGCCAACTCCCGCCGCAGTTCAGGCTTTGCTTCCTTTAATTGCTGCAAGGTATGAATGTTGCTCAGGGTTTCGCGGCTGATGCGGGCCCCGCGTTCCGTCAAATACTGGTAAAAGGCCTTGCTGCGCGCTTCCTGGACTGCCTGCCTTCCCTGGGCAGAAGCCGTGGATGGAATCCAGCCGAGCGAGACCGGCAAGACAAAAACCATGCACAGGATCCGCGCCTTCTTTCGGTAACTCTTCGCTGCTTGGCGCCACATTTGTAGCATCTTCACTCCTTCCGAGTGGTATCAGGAATAATCAACCGCAGTGAGGGTTCAAGCCCCGGAACGCAAATATTTCGCCGCACGGCTCTTGTTTGGCATGCCGCTCCCCATTACCAATACGGTACCTTGCTAACCGGTTGCCCTCCGGTTTGCGCCGTCCCATGTTGCAGCGGCCTCGTGAAGAGAGCGGTCTTCGGCCTTCCGGTATCCGGCTGAGGTGTTATAGCCGAAGACCGCAACTTCCACTTGATTGTCTTCTCCGGTCAACAACTTCTTAGTGCTTCAGGCAGGTTGTTTCGCGGGCGTAATCACGATATTGCGAAACGCCACCTGTCCATGCTCGCCGCCCTGGAGGTAAATAGGCCCTGGCGATCCTTCATCACTGTCGAGCGCGCCGCCGGTGATGCCCGGAATCTCGCGCTGGTCAATGATTGTCTGGCCGTCGTAGACCACTGTGAGTGTCCGTCCCACGAAGGTGATATCGTAGCTATGCCATTTCCCTAGGGTGGCCGCAGGAGCGGGG
>JAJXZM010000173.1 GCA_021780055.1 Acidobacteriota bacterium | reverse complement strand
CCAAAGATTTGCGAGCTATGCCGCTGTAAACGCTCACAGAGCGTTGGCCAAGCGGCTATAAGGATAACCCACTATTCTACAATAAGCCTAAGATTTTGGGCAGGTCAGGTCAATGCTGGCAGGCCTGTAGAAGTATAGAAAAAAGTTATGGGAGGTAGAAAAAAATATGAGGTCATTCACGCAGTACCTGTGGTTTAACACCAAGAAAAAGCGCGAGTTCATTAACATTACCCCGGAACTTGAAAAGGTCCTGGCGGCCGCTCAGATTCAGGAGGGCCTGGTTTTGGCTTCCGCCATGCACATCACGGCCGGAGTCTATATCAATGATGCAGAGGACGGACTGATTGCCGACATCGATGAGTGGTTGGAGAAGCTTGCGCCGTTCCGCGCCGATTACCGTCACCATCGGACTGGCGAAACGAACGGCGATGCCCACCTGAAGAATCTTCTTGTGGGGCACCAGGTGCTGGTGCCGGTCACCAAGGGCCGGCTGGACCTCGGCCCCTGGCAACAGGTCTACTACGCGGAATTCGACGGCCAGCGCCGCAAACGTGTCCTGATCAAGGCCATAGGGGAGTAACAACGCCCGGCCAACTTCAATCCAGCGTGCTCACTCCACTCGTTTGCCGTTGGTGTCGTACACCTCAAGCGGTCCGTATTTCTTGAGCGCGTCCTTGATTTGCTTGCCGTCGCCGACGCAAACCACCTGGAGATGATCGATATCAAAATACTTCCTTGCGGTCTGCTGGACGACCTCGGGCGTTACCTTGGCGACTTGCTCGGGGTAGTTGTCCCAGTAATCCTGGGGAAGCTTGTAGTAATCGACGGTCAGCCAGGCGTTCAGCAGGGTCGAAGGGCTCTCCAGCGAAAGGGCAAAACCTGACACAATGGACCGGCGCGCTTCATCCAGTTCTGTTGCCGGGACGTCCTCATCCCTGATTTTCCGGAACTCATCCATTAGTGCCTTCATCGAGCCGTCGGTCACTGACGTACGGACCTCGGTGGATGCGATCCACGGGCCGGGGTAGATGTCCGAACGGAAGTAGCTGTAGGCGCCATAGGTGTAACCTTTCTCCTCGCGCAGGTCAAGGAATAGCCGGGCTGCGGGTCCCCCGCCCAGGATGTGGTTGGTGACCACAAGGGGAATGTAGTTGGGATCGTCGCGGCGCAACGACTGGTTGCCGGCCATGATGTCGGTCTGGACGGAATCCGGCCGGTCGACCAGGACCACTTTAGCCGCAGCGGGCCCGGGCAGCGGCGGAAGCTTGGCATCGTTGACGGGATGGCTTTCCCAGGCGCCGAAATACTTCTTGATGAGCGGCACGATGGAGTCAAAATCCACGTCGCCTGCCACTCCCAGGATGGCGTTGTTTGGGACGTAGTATTCGCTGTGGAATTTCTCCAGGTCAGCACGCGTCGCGTTGTTTACGGACGCCGGGGTCGGCGCAACTTCGGAAGCAGGGAAATTGCCGTAAAGCACGCTGTAGAACCTTTCGCGCGCCAGGAAACTGGGCTCAGCCCGCATCTGTTGCAGGTCGGCCAATTCCCGCTTCTTGTACTTGGCGAGCTCATCTTCCGGGAACGTGGGGTTCAGGACAACGTCGCTCATCAATTCGAGAATGCGATCGGTGTTTTCCACCAGGCCCGAGGCCGTAACGGTTGAGACGTTGCGACCGAAATCAGCGGAAGCGCCCAGGCTGGCCCCGATGTCATCTATATCCTTGGCGATCTGGGCGCTGTTGCGATGCGTTGTTCCCTCGCGCAACATGTCGGCGGTAAACTCGGCCAGGCCCGGACTTTTGCTGGGGTCTTTCAGTGCCCCGGCCTTGATCCAGAGCATGAAGGCCACCGTCGGGAGCTTGTGGCGCTCCAGCACCAGAATGTCAAGCCCGTTGTCCAGTTTGACTTCCCTGGGACGCGGCAATTTGACGCGCAGAATTTCCTTGTTAACAGGCGCTCGATCCAGCCGCACGACTTTGCTGAGCGGGACCGCCTTGCTTCCCTCCATGCCTTGTCCCAGGAGGGTGATACTGCAGGTTCCAAACATCAGAGCTGCGATGAATAAAACCAGAAATGTCCGTTTCACGTTCACCCTCCTCTAGCGGCTTGCCGCCGTGGTTTCTTGCTGGGCCGGCAGGTCAAGCACGACTGCCTGCGATCGGGGAATCAAGTATTTGTCGGCAACGTCTTTCACCTGCGCCGCCGTCACGGCATTGTACTTGTCAAAGATGGTGTTGATCAGGTCGGGGTCGTTGAACTTGACGGCATATTCGCCAATTCGCATGGCCGTGTAAAGGTCCGATTGCCGTGCCTGGATCTGCTGGCGGCGGAGCTGTGCACGGGCCTTTTCCATTTCCGATTCTGTGACGCCATCCTTCCTGACCGCGGAAATTTCCGCCTCGATGGCGTTCTCCAGTTCCTCAGGCTTGACGCCGGGCCGCGGAACCGCGACCACATAGAAAAGGCTGGGGCCTGTTCGCGTGTCTGCCTGAGCCTCAACGGACGTCGCCAACTGCTTGTCCTTCACCAGGTGCTGATAGAGACGTGAACTCTGGCCCGTGCTCAGGATGTTCTCCAGCACTTGCAGCGCGTAATTGTCCGCCGTGTTGCCGGCAGGAATGTGAAAGGCCATCAGAATCATGGGCAGGCGCGCCAGCGGGTCCATCATGGTTTCCCGCCGCTCACCGTAATGCTCCGGCTCCGTGAGATCGGGCTTGGGCGGCGCGGGCTGCGAGGGGATGTTGCCGAAATATTTCTTCACCT
>JAJXZM010000550.1 GCA_021780055.1 Acidobacteriota bacterium | reverse complement strand
GCGGAGACCTTGTGGTGACCACGCGTTCCTTCGATTCCACCGTTTCGGTCGAAATCGCCGACAACGGCGTGGGCATTTCTCAGGAAAATCTCCGCAAGATCTTTGACCCCTTTTTCACCACGAAAGCGACCAACCGCGGTACGGGACTTGGTTTGGCGGTGAGTTACGGCATCATCCGTGAACACTCCGGGAAGATCTATGTCGACAGCGAAGTCGGCCGCGGAGCGTCGTTCCGTCTCGAATTCCCCGCCTCCAGGAAACCGGTCCATGTCGTCTAAAACGGCAACCATCCTGATTATTGATGATGAAGCCGAAGTTCTGGCCAGCCTCGACGAACTTCTAAGGACCGAAGGCTATCAGACGTGGACGGCCTCTACGGCGGCAGCAGGGCTTGAAAAATTGGGCAAGGAACCCATCGACCTTGTTCTGCTCGACATCAGCCTCCCCGATTCAAACGGAATTGACGTGCTGCGGACGATCAAGCGGGATTCGCCGGAGATGCCGGTGATCATGATCACCGCCTATGATTCCAGCCAGATAGCCTTCCAGGCGTCGCGTGAAGGCGCTGAGAGTTACATCACCAAGCCCTGGGACAATGACAAGCTGCTGCTTGAAATCCGCAACCTGCTGGACCGCTCTCGGCTGCGCGTGGAGAACGTTCTGCTGCGGCGCGCCCTCAAGCGCTTTGGTCTGCCGAACATCGTTGGTAAGAGCGATCGCATGCAAAAGGTTTATGACCTGATCACTCAGGTTGCAGCCAGTCGCGCGACGGTATTGATCACCGGCGAGAGCGGGACCGGAAAAGAGCTTGTGGCCAAGACCATTCATGCCACCAGCCCCCGGGCTGACAAACCGTTTGTTCCGGTCAACACAGGTTCGATGCCCGTGGACCTGCTGGAAAGCACACTTTTCGGGCACGTTAAGGGAGCATTCACGTCGGCAATTGCCACCAAGAGGGGACTCTTTGAGGTTGCCGATCAGGGCACTATCTTTTTTGACGAGATCGGAACAATCGGCGTGGATACGCAGGCAAAGCTCCTGCGTGTGATCCAGGAACGCGAGTTTATGCGGTTGGGCGGCACGGAAAACATCAAGGTGGACGTTCGGATCCTGGCGGCCACCAACTCGGACCTGAGGCAGATGGTCCAGGCCAACAAGTTCCGTGAAGACCTTTACTACCGGCTCAACGTGATCACCGTGAACTTGCCGCCGCTGCGCGAGCGCAAGGAAGACATTCCGCTTTTGGTTGACCATTTCCTGGCCAAGTACTCGGCAGAAAACGGCCGAGAAGGTTTGAAATTTTCTCCAGAAGCCTTGAAGCTCCTGATGGACCATGACTGGCCGGGGAACGTGCGCGAACTGGAGAACGCCGTCGAACGCGCTGTGGTGCTTACTCCCGGCCCTGTGATCGAGCCGGAAGCTTTGCCCGAGCAGTTGTTTGAGGAGCGCAGCGATGGACCTCAGGCCTATTCGATGGACCTGATCGACGGGCATTCGCTGTTCGACATTGTTGAAGACTTTGAGCGAAAAGTTATTCTGGAAATGCTTTCCCGGACAAACTGGAACCAGACGGAAGCTGCCGAGCGCTTCAAGATTCCACTCTCCACCCTGAACCAGAAGATCAAGCGCCTCAGGATTGATGTTAAGGAGCAGCGCAGAGGTTAGGCCTGCAGATTTGTCTGCGCCCCCGAAGCGAAGTGCCTACCTCCTCCTTGCAGCGCAACAAGCCAGAAACACTCTCGATTGTCTACCGGAAAATCAGCAAGCTTGCGGGCAGCCGGTGGAAGTGTTGCGTCTGAAAAAAGAGCATGAGCATCAAGGTGCCGTTGTAGGCCAGGTGCAGAAGAAAACTTGGGGTGAGCGAGCCCGTCAGGCCGCGCACAATCGAAAACGTCATCCCCACAATCAGGATCATGATGACGTTGTTCCACGCGCCCCAGTATTCAAAAATATGAAGACCTGCAAATAGCAGGGCTGTAGACACGATGGCAATGGTGAGGCCGCCGTGCCTCTCAATGAAGGCAAACAGCAGCCCGCGAAACAACAATTCCTCCATGAAGGGCGCAACGATAATCGCGAAGGCCGCAATGGCATAGGCCGACGAGGTTGAGTTGAACATCTTTTCCAGCGGGAAACTCTTCTTTTCCGGCAGCAGCGGCGGAATTACCATCACAACAAGGGAAAGCACAGCGCCGCCCAGCAGGTAACGCACGATGTTGTGGCCTGACAGCTTTTTCCACTTCAGCGTGCTGAGAAAAGGAGTCTTGTAGTAGAGCCTGACGAAAAAAAAGATGTAGGCAAGCAAAAACGCGTAAAAAATCAGTTGCAGGATAAGCAGGAATACGACGTTCGTCTGGAGCTTTGGAATCGGCCCGCTCCAGTGCAGGAGGGGGGCAAGCACCGCATAGCCGATGAACGCGATCATGTTGGCGGCGAAAAGGGCGAACGGTATGAAAAGAATAAAAATCAGAAGGTCGCGAAGCCGCCATTGTTCCGGCAGCGCTTTGATGACCGGTTCGATGGGCTGCTGCTGTGGATCGGTAAGGGCATTTAAAATTTCATTGTGTTCAGGATCGAATTGGAAGGTCATAGAGTCTTTCCGTCCCGGGCCCACCTTTCATCACGAAGGCAATCCACCCCGCCATGCAATCACTTCGGCGCGGGCCGTTCTAAATTTCAAGCGGCGCAGCTTCCTTGCCGGAAGAGATCCGTGTCTGCTGTTTCAGGATAGCGGCCAAAGCCTGTCCTGTGAATGACTCCTCGACGCAAGCAACCTCTTCCGGCGTTCCCTGTGCGACGATACGTCCTCCTGCTTCTCCGCCTTCGGGGCCCAGGTCGATGATCCAGTCGGCCTGCTTGATCACGTCGAGATGATGCTCGATGATGATGACGGTGTTGCCCAAATCTGTCAAGCGATTCAGGACTTCCAGCAACTGCTTCACGTCATCGAAGTGCAGGCCGGTTGTGGGTTCATCCAGCAGGTAGAGTGTGCGGCCGGTCTGGCGGCGGCTGAGTTCGCGCGCCAGCTTGATCCGCTGCGCCTCGCCTCCGGAAAGCGTCGTGGCTGCCTGGCCCAGATGGATGTAACCAAGTCCGACGTCTTCCAGTGTCTGCAATCTCTGGCGGATCTGCGGAATGTTTTCGACAACCGGCAGCGCGTCCGTGACGGTAGTGTCCAGCAGGTCCGCGATTGAGAAACCTTTGTACTTTACCGCCAGCGTCTCGGCGTTATAGCGGCGGCCGTTGCAGATCTCGCACGTTACGTAGACGTCGGGAAGGAAATTCATCTCAATCCGCCGCAACCCTTCGCCCTGGCAGGCTTCGCAGCGCCCGCCCTTAACGTTAAAGCTGAACCGGCCGGCGCGATAGCCCCGTTCGCGCGATTCCGGCAGCATGGCGAAAAGTTCCCGCACGGGAGTAAAAACGCCCGTATAAGTTGCAGGGTTCGACCGCGGCGTGCGCCCGATCGGGGCCTGATCAATCACGATGGCCTTGTCGATCTGGTCGACTCCGGTGATGGTGCGGTGCTGTCCGGGCTCGTCGATCGCCCGGTAGAGCTTCCTGGCCAGCGCGCGGTAAAGGATGTCATTCACCAGGGTCGATTTGCCGGAACCTGAAACTCCCGTGACCACAACGAGAAGGCCGAGCGGAAATTTGACATCGATGCCCTTCAGATTGTTGGCGCGTGCTCCCAGCACCGCGATGGACTTTCCGTTAGGCGAGCGCCGGGTTACCGGGACCGGGATGTGCCGACGCCCGGAGAGATACTGCCCTGTCAAAGAACTTTCGCAGGCGGCCACGGCTTCCGGTGTGCCGGAGGCAACCAGAGCTCCTCCGTGTTTGCCGGCGCCCGGGCCGAGATCAATCACGTAATCGGAGCGGCGAATCGTTTCTTCGTCGTGTTCCACGACGAGGACGGTGTTGCCCATGTCGCGCAACTGCTTGAGGGTTCCAAGTAGCCGCAGATTGTCGCGCGGATGCAGGCCGATGCTCGGCTCATCCAGCACGTAAAGAACATCGCGAAGCTTGGAGCCGATCTGAGTAGCAAGCCTTACACGCTGGCTTTCGCCGTTTGAGAGCGTGGCAGCGGAACGATCGAGGCTGAGGTAGCCGAGGCCCACAGTGCTCAGAAATTCCAGTCGCGCAGCAATCTCATTCAGAATTCGCCGCGCCAGCAACTCCTCTCGCGCGTTGAGTTTGATGTGCCCGACTGCCTCTTGAGCGTCGCTGACAGGAAGCGCGGTGAAATCCGCAATGGAAAGTCCGGAGACGCTGACGGCCAGGCTTTCCGGCCTCAGGCGCTTGCCGTTGCACTGAGGGCAGGGCATCGCGGAGGTGTAACGTTCAAACCATTCGTGATAGCTCTCCGATTCGGTTTCCTTGTACCAGCGTTCGAGGAGCGGAATGATGCCGGCAAAGCCCGCACCACGGTGTGAACCTCGATGGTGCTTTCCATAAAGAATAATGTTCTGAATCTTCACCGGAAATTTTTCGAATGGGGTCTTCAGATCAAATCCAACCTGCTCAGCCAAACGGGCCAGGTTGCGCTGCATGAAGCGCGATCCCGAGCCCGGACCCAACCCTCCGGCAAGCAGTGGCCGGGACCAGTCCACCACGACCTTGGCCGGATCAAATGTGAAGCGGCTACCCAACCCTTTGCACGCTTCGCAGGCCCCGTAAGGGCTGTTGAAGGAGAAGGAGCGTGGCTCCAGCGCGGGAATATTGCTGCCGCAATGCACACAGGCCCATTCCTGTGAATACAGACGCTCCTCTCCGTTCACCACAGCCACCTGAACGATGCCCTTTGCCAGCTTCATGGCCGTTTCGATTGAGGCCAAAAGCCGGGTCCCAATCCCGGGTTTCACCAGAAGCCTGTCCACGACCACTTCAATCGTGTGGTTGCGCCGCCGGTCCAGGCGAATTTCTTCGTCCAACTGGAACAACTGACCATCCACGCGCACCCGGACAAAACCCTCGCGGCCAAGTTGCTCGAAAAGGCTGCGGAACTCCCCCTTCCGCCCGCGCACGACGGGGGCAAGGATCATAATGCGCGGGTTCCCGTTTTCTCCTGTATCTTCTCCCCGGAGCGCCATGATTGAAGTGACAATCTGCTCCGAGGTCTGGCGGGAAATAGGCCGGCCACATTGGTGGCAATGAGGAACTCCGACGGTTGAGTAAAGCAGGCGGAGGTAGTCGTAAATCTCGGTGATGGTTCCCACCGTTGATCGCGGGCTGCGGCTGGTGGTCTTTTGTTCGATGGAGATTGCCGGGCTCAGTCCCTCAACGGAGTCAACGTCCGGCCGTTGCAACTGGTCCAGAAACTGCCGTGCGTAGGCAGAGAGCGTCTGCGCGTAACGGCGCTGCCCTTCGGCGTAAATAATATCGAACGCCAGGCTTGACTTTCCGGAACCGCTCAATCCGGTGACCACAGTGAACCTGTTGCGCGGGATCGCGACATCGATATTGCGCAGGTTGTGCTGGCGCGCTCCCCGGACTGTAATCTGCTTCAACATGCTTACACTGCCTCTCAGGCGCATTGCGCAGGCTCAGGGCAATCTATCATCTTAAAACCCACCTCCCAAGGCCGTCAAGATAGCGGGATTACGGTCCGGAACCAGGATGGTCTTAATGGGTTACGCAGTTTTTTCGAACTGTCCTCGGTGGGAGGATTCATGCTTCTGTAGATTTATACCGGAGGCACGCCTGAAAGCCGCAAACCAAGACTATTGCCCACAACTCTACACCCGCCACCGGGGCTCGATCGTGATGTACCGGAGGGCGGTCAAGTAAGACCGCGTCATTTTCTTGAGAGCTGTTTTTCCAGCCGGAAGGCCTTCGCGCTCAGTTCGCTCAGATGTTGAAGGTCATTATCGGTAAGGGTGATGGCGTTCTGGATCATATCGAGTGCCGGCCCGCTGTAAGCGCTGGAGTCCTGACCGCGATTTGAGTTCATCATGCCGCTCATGGTTCGGAACTGGCTGGTCAGGTTGCGGTAACGGTCGGCAATGGATCTCAGGTAGGATTCCCGCCGGCGATCCAGGTCCTGAAGGCTGTTCAAAATGCGCTCGCGCTCAGCCACGCGGGCAGCCCCTTCATTGTTCGCGGAACTCAACTGGTCATTTGCCTTTTGCAGCGCAGCGACGCGCTGGCGGGAACTCTGAAGATCGGACTGCGCAGCGCCGAGTTGCTTCTGCAATTCGTCGAGGCGACCCTGAAGCTCTGCTATCTGGGTGTCGTAATTCTTACTGGCGGCAGTCAGGGCTCTTTCGTTTTCATCCTGCGAAGCAGCAAGTTTTTCCTGGAGTTCCGTGATGCCGGACTGTGCCGCATTCAACTCAGCCGTAAGCTGTTTGATTGTAGCGTCGCGCTGTGCAATCACTGCCTTGTCGTCGGTTGAGGGCTTCGAGCCCTCGCGCAGGGCCTCGGCGGCGCGAAGTTCGCGCTGCTGCAAGGCTTCCTGAGTCTTATGCAGAGACAGTATTGCCGCGTCCCTCTGCTGGCGGGCTTCTGCAAGCTTTCTGGCTTGTTGGACAATCACGCCACCAGTTGCCAACAGGGCAACCCCAAGGCTTGAAACCACCGCGATATGCAGGCGTCGCATCGCCACTATCTTACTCTCCTTTAAGTCTAATGTGGGAGCGCCAAGCAAGCTGAATGTCCTGCGACCCACACGAAGCGCTCAAGCCGACCTGCAGACTGTTGTGGATCCGGGGCGGGACCGCCAAGTTGAGTCTCCATGTAGTCTTGATCCGGTCAAGCATGGTGGATATCACTCCCGGAACCTCCGCAAGCGAGTGGCACATTGCGGCATCGCCACCGGTTACGGTGGTCAGTGCTTCCAACCCATTCTGGTAAGCCTGGTCAAGCCCATTCTGCCGGTAGTCCAACTGGACTACGAACAACGGCGCTTCCAATGAACTGACGCGTCTCTCCAGTTTGGATATCTTTTCACCAATCAGCGCATCCCGAAAGCGCCGGCTGAGGTCGTGGGTGTCACTGGGATTGATGACGGGATCGGTGTAGTTTTCGCGGTAACTATAGATGCTTCCGTCGGTGATATAAAGCACGGAGACACGCACGGGCGACTTGCGAATCATGGCATCGGCCAGGGTCAGTGCCGCGTGGACCGTTTCCAGAAGGCCCGGCGTCCCGCTACTGGTAAGGGATTGGATGATGTCATTGACCTTCTGGCGGTCGGGAGTCGGGTCGGCCAGGACATGCAACCCATCTTGTGAGCGCAAGACGCCAACCCACGTAGTCGGAGGTAGTTTGGATATGTCGGCAATGAGGGCCTGTCGGGCTTCATCAATCCGCGACAGGTCCCCCGTAATATCGAGTACAATCAAGATCACCTGGTCACTGCCCGGGCCCAATTCCTCCTTGACAGGGGCGGGCATTCCATTGAGGGTCAACTTGAATGTTGGGTCGCCTGGACAATTGTTGTTTTCAAGACGCGCCGGAATGGAGAAATTGGGGGATTTCGTCTGCGCGTGGGTGGCCGCGGCCCCGACGACAGCCATCAGAAGCAGTGCATAAATAGTGACAACTTCTTTCATCAGAAACTCAGGGTCAGACCAAGCTGAACAACACGCCCGCCATTGGAACCAATAATCCGTCCGGCATCGATATTGGGCGCGCTTGCGGGGCCAATCGTGGTGTCAGGATAATTCCAATTTGCATGATTTAGAAGATTAAACGCCGTGACGTTGAAATCGAACGAAGTGTCTCCGACCGGCATGCGCTTATCCAGGCTGATGTCCATTCTGTTGTGGCCGGGCCCCAGTAAGTCCGAAATTGTCCTCGGGGCGTTGCCCAGAGTGAAATCCGCCGGCTGAGCAAACGCAGCTGGATTAAACCACTGGTTGGGTCCCGGATCGGACACATGAGGGTCCACGCCGGGCACGATGTTCACATAGAGTGTTGAAAGCACGTCGCCCGTGTTGTTGAACTCTGGTTGCATCGCCAGCGGGTGGCCGTCGTTCCAAAACGCCATGCCGCTGACCGACCAGCCACTGACAATCGGCCTGCCCCAGCCCTCGAGGTCCAACAGGGGTTTCCCGGAGCCAAAGGGAAGGTCATAAATATAGCTCAACTGGAGGTACTGCGGCGTGTTGTAGGCTGTGGCCGACCAGTCGTTGCTCAGATTGATCAAGTCCTGGTTGCCGTATGGGCCGGAGTAGTCATCGAACTGCCGCGAGTATTCGTAAGTGGCCGCAAACGAAAGGCCATAAGTCTCGCGTTTTTCCACTTGGACGTATCCGGCATTCCGCTGATACCGCCCGGCCGGATAAAGCCCGTAAAGGTCGAAAGCGGTGAACTGCGGGTACGGTTGCAGAGAAAGGCGAAACGCCTGGTTATAAAGCTGGTCGCCATAGGTCAGGTAGCGTGGGTCGACCGCGTTGGGGCTTGTGGTTGAGCCCCCCACCAGAAGGTCCCTGCCGGCACTGTAGTCTGTTCCTACTGTTACCACCATGGAAAATGGCATCTGGCGCTCAACGGACAACGACGCCGCCCGATAGACGGGGACCCTCTTGGTCATGTCCACGTAATCTGCGACAGTATTGTCAGCCGCCGAGGGGTTGAGATCGGGCAGCGGTGTCGTCAGCGGCGGTACACCGTTTTCGAAGTCAAGCGCTGGACTCAACTGGCTGTTTGCAGATGTGAATGTTTGGCGGGCGTTAAAACCTTGCGTGCCCCACTGCCCGTTATAGATGGGCATGGCCCCATGCCAGTGATGGAATGAGGCGCGGACGCCTGTTTTGGAATCCCCGCGGGGGTTCCACGCCAGTCCCAGTGTGTAGTCAAGATCGACGCTGGACGGCCGGAGCCCGCGCGGTACCCCGTTGCGGCCGGCAAATACCAGCGCACCCATCTTGAGCGATGAGGGATCCAGAACCGCAGGGTCTATTGTGCTTTGCCGGTTGTATTTTTCCACCCTCGGCGTGTGACGCTTGAAATTGAGATCGACGCTGACCGTGAGGTTCTTTGATACCTGGTACTTGTCGCCGCCCGAAAGTGACTGATAGGAATTTCTGAAATAAGAAGGCGAGGTGATTACTGTGCGTTCTGCATATTGCGGCAGGCCGAGGAGAAAACTGGCAAAAGGATCACCTGTGTTGGTGATGCCGGGCAGGCTGGTCAGCCCGGTCGAGAACTGGAAGTACCCGGAGGGATACTGCGGCGTGAATGAGTCCACCTGGTATTGGTCGGCCTGGAAGGACAACTGAAGCGAGTGCTTGCCTTGCTGCGTGGATATCGACTCCTCCACTTCCACCGTATTGCGCGCGTTGCGCGAATTGGGGAAACCTGTGCCCATCGAAAGATAGTTGTCAACAAGCTGATAGACCGGGAATGGAGACTGATTGCCGGTTCCGGCCTGCACAACGTTTGATTCCGCCGTCAGGTGGATAGAGTTCACGGTCTTTGCCGTGGCCGTGAAAACGTGGCCGATTTCAGCTCTCCACCGCGAATAATGCTCATCAGGGGCCGTGGGGCTGGCCAGATTGGGAAAATATTTCGGTGCGCTGACGAAGCCGTTCGAGATAGCCGTCTGGAACGTCAGGCGCTGCCGGTTGCCCACGGATTGATCGACTCGGGCGATAATCCCGTCGGCCGTGTCGTACTGCGGAGCGTTGACAAAGTAGTTGTTCTCAAAGAAGGGACCAACGTTTGTGTTGGGAAAGGGATAATACGCCAGAGCCTGCTGGACAACCGGCGACAGGAGGTCGGAGGGAATAATGTTTCCGGAAAACGGTGACCGCAGGTACTGGAGATTGCTGGTTGAGACGGGAAGAGAAGGGTCGTAGGCCGGATTGGGGGCGGTCGTGGCCGGGTCGTAAATAATCAGCGGGTTTCCAGCCTGGTCCACTGTTTTTGAGAAGTCCCCGTTCCGCTGGGCTGCCGTCGGTATCGTGTGCAGCGAGGCGCGTGAGATTGTTTCACGCACTCCTTCGTAAGACAACGTGAAAAAAGTGTTCTGGGGATTGGTGACCAGATGTGGAATGATCACGGGTCCCGAAACGCTGAACCCAAACTGGTTCCGGTGCAGGGGTGATTTTGTTCCGCCGTTTTGATTAACTTCGTGCGGTATCGCGTCGAGTGAATCGTTGCGAAAATACTCGTATACCCTGCCGTGCCAGAGCATCTTGGGCCCAAAATGCCTTTGCGCGGAGGGCGGACTGTCCGGCCGCATGCCCCATCTGCCCGTCAGAACCTTGAACTCTTCAGTAGCACGAGTGAGCGGTGCGGCTGCACCCGATGATTGCTCAGAATTCTTTTGGGTGTCGGGCGACGAATATGCAGCAGGTACGGCTATGATGAGCCCCAGAAGGGCTAAGAACAAAATCTTCATTGCGGGCTCTCACAAGGGAAAATTATATACCTCTGCGAATTCCTGTGACAACCCTTCGGTGATTTTTACTTGGATGATGCGATGAAAGAGTCGCCACTCAAATTGGTTTCGAAACGAAGAGTTTCAGAATTGTTTCACGAACAAGGAGGAGCAGGGACATCGGGAATCCCTGCATTTCCGGCCGGATGCAGAAGGTTGTGCTTTCAGCATCCGGCCGGATAGGAGGCAAGGTCAACTGCGGTTTTATGATTCAGGCGCCAACTTCTGCCTGCAACTTTTCCGTTCGTCTAGAAGCTAAAGCGCATGAACAGATTAATCATGCGGTTTGCAGACTGGTTGTTAAAGAACCCACCTGCCAGTGAGTTGGATTGGCCAAAGAGCGGTGAGGTGATATTGCCGATAGGTGTCCCGAGATTGACCTTGTTGAAGACGTTATGCGCC
>JAJXZM010000538.1 GCA_021780055.1 Acidobacteriota bacterium | reverse complement strand
GGCTTCGTTCGGTCAAGTGCAATAGAGGACTAGCTCGCGGTCGGTGGGAACTTCATGGTGCCGCCGCTCAAACTCCTCTGAGGGCAAAAACAGCGCGCCGGGAATCGTGTTGGGGTCAGCCTCAAAATCCATCGAGTGCCGCAGGTCCACAATCGCAATCTTTTCGCCCGAGTCGATCTTCCGTTTTAGTTCCTCAGCAGTAATCCGATTCACGCGGAGTGATCGCAGAAACCTCTGCCGCTGAGCGTATTTCCAGGCGATGTACGCACCCAGGCCGCCAGCCATCAGCAGCAAGAGTCCTGCCCCCAGGCCCACGGCGATTTGAGCGACTTTTTCCAGCTGTCTGCTGAATACGAACCCGAGAGCCACAAAAAGGCCGTTGTAAATCACGGCGCCGGCCCCATCGAAGAGCAGGAAGCGGGTGAGCCGCATTCCGAACATGCCCGCCAGCGGCGGCGCGGCGGTGCTCAAGCCTGGCACAAACTTCGCAATCACAAGGGCGTTTGGGCCGCTCCTTGCAAAACGGTTCTCAGTGTTTCGGATGCACGAGTCCGGCTCCATCGAAATCCGGCAAAGAACGCTAAGGACCTTCGCGCCGCGGTATATGCCGAGGTAATACCAGGTGACGTCCGCCAGCAGAGCGCCCATGGCTGGGAAAAGGACAACCAGCGCCGGGTTCAGATGGCCCATGCCCGCCAGCGCGCCGCCGGCAAGAAGGCCCGGGAGCGCCGGCAGGGGCAATCCCATCTGTTCGATGAAAACCCACGCTGCGAGCACCAGGTAACCGTGATGCAGAATAAAATGGAGTGTTTCGTCCACGCGAATAAACTCCTACAATCTTAACGACTGGGAATTAAGCGAGTCTCCTTCAGTTTCGGCCTGGGAAAAATCCAGGCTGTCCGCGTTGATTGGGGCCAGTGCTACCAATTCTTTAGATGAGCGGACTACTCCCGGGGGTTCAGCTTTGTTCCACCCCAGGAGGAACTTGGAGGAAATTCCAGACTCATGTATTCTGTTGTGAAATGTCCAAGAACACAAAAACGCGATTCAAAGTAGGCGTGGTCCAGATGGCTTGCGGGACCGACCCCGGCAAAAACCTTCGCCGCGCCATCGAGGGGGTAGGCAAGGCGGCCCGCAAGGGCGCTGCGATTGTCTGCCTCCCGGAGCTATTCGCCTCCACCTATTTTTGCCAGCGCGAGGATGCCAGCATCTTTAACCTGGCCGAGCCAGTTCCCGGCCCCATCACCAAAGCTTTGGGCACCGTGGCAAAAAAAGCCCGTGTGGCCGTGATTGCCCCCGTCTTCGAACGCCGTGCCGCCGGCGTTTACCACAACAGTGTGGCCGTCATTGACCGCAACGGCAAGATCGCGGGCCTCTATCGCAAAATGCACATTCCCGAAGATCCCGGCTATTACGAGAAATATTATTTCACCCCGGGCGACCTGGGATTCCGGTCCTTCCAGACAAGCGTGGGACCGGTGGCGCCGCTGATCTGCTGGGACCAGTGGTATCCGGAGGCCGCGCGCCTGGTGACGCTCCAGGGAGCGAACGTTATTTTCTATCCCACCGCCATCGGCTGGCACCCGTTTGAAAAAGATCGCTACGGCGCGGCGCAACGCGACGCCTGGCGGACCGTCCAGCGCGGCCATGCCATTGCCAACGGTGTCTATGTAGCCGTAGCCAATCGCATCGGGCTTGAGAAAGCTGGAGAAGGCCCCGGAATCGAGTTCTGGGGTTCGTCCTTCATCGCTGACCCACAGGGAGTGGTGATCGCGGAAGCCTCAACTGACCGCGAGGAAGTGTTGGTCGCCGAAATCGATCTCGATCACCTTGAAGACATTCGCCGGAACTGGCCGTTCCTGCGCGACCGCCGCATTGATGCCTACCAGGGAATCGACCGCCGCTTTCTCGGGGCGCCGGAAGGGAGAAAAACAACCTAGTGGCCGCCACACCGCAATCACTCGGATACGTCATGCCGGCAGAGTGGGAACGGCATGCGGCCACATGGCTCGGCTGGCCGCACAACCTGACCGACTGGCCGGGCCGGTTTGCGCCCATCCCCTGGGTTTACAGCGAAATTGTGCGCAAGCTTGCTCCCGGCGAGATTGTGCGAATTCTGGTGGAATCGAAGGCCCACGAGGCTCGCGCCCGCAAGGTATTGCAGCGGGCCGGCGTGGATCTCGGCCCGGTGGAATTCTTTCGCTTTCCGACTGACCGCGGCTGGACGCGCGACTCCGGCCCCATCTTCCTGAAAAGGGCTGACCGGAATAACCAGATCGTGATCATTCGCTTCCGATTCAACGCCTGGGCAAAGTATCCTGAATGGCGCAAGGATGACGCTGTCCCGGGCCGCGCAGCCCGCGCGCTGAAACTCCCGCTGCTATCGGCCAGCCTGGCCGGGCGTGAGATCGTACTGGAAGGCGGCAGCATCGATGTAAACGGCCGGGGAACGCTTCTGACCACGGAAGAGTGCCTGCTTGACAAGGAAGTCCAGGTGCGGAATCCGGGCCTCAGCAAAGACGGCATTGAAGCTGCCTTGCGCCAGAACCTTGGTGTGCGCAACTTTCTTTGGCTGGGAAGAGGCATAGCGGGCGATGACACGCACGGCCATGTGGATGACCTGTGCCGGTTCGTCAATCCCACGACGGTCGTTCTCTGTACTGAGGAAAACTCCGCCGATCCCAATTACGCTTTGCTCCAGGAAAATCGCGAGCGGCTGGAAGGCATGTGTCTGGAGGACGGCTCGCGCATTCAAGTCGTCCCGCTGCCGATGCCAAGCCCAGTGGTGTTTGAGGGCCAGCGGCTCCCGGCGAGCTATGCGAATTTTTATATCGCCAATGCGGCCGTGCTGGTGCCCACCTTCAACGATCCGAAAGACCGTATTGCGCTCGGGACGCTGGCGGAATTGTTCACGGACCGGCCCGTTGTTGGCATCCACGCCGTCGATCTGGTCTGGGGCCTCGGAACACTCCACTGCCTGACTCAACAGCAACCTGCGGCGGAATCGGGTGCGGGAGAATCGCTCGTCCTCGCCGACAAGCAGGACTAGGCGCCGCTCTCAAAATGCACGCAGTGGAGCACGCAAACCCACCCAGCCGCCCGTACTTTCAGCCCGATAGCCGCTCTTTGATTTCCTTCGCAAGCTTTCCTACGTCAACCGGACGGAAGAGGACCCTTTCATAGCCCGATTCTTTCATGGCTTCAGCGACACTATCGGCTACGCCGTGGCCGGCCATGATCCAGATGGGCACGAGCTTAACCCAGTGAGAAAGCATTGCGATGTCTTCCGGAAGGTTCTCGCTTTCGAAAAGGTCAGCAATCAGGAGCTGCGGCAATTCGCTGATCGTTTGAAGGAAATTATCCAAAGACTGGACGTCCCCAAACGCTTCAACGTCAAAACCTTCTTCAATCAATTGCGCGCGCAGTAGCGCCCGCGATGTCCAATGCTTTCCGGCGATCAGGATGCGAGGCATGGCGGTCTCAACAATAACGACAAGCGGCTGGATTATTTATATACCCAGCGCTGTGCTCTTGCACCCGATTTCGTGCGCGCGATTCCCGCACGGGAGTGTGCTAACCTGACCTCAGGTGGTGGCGGGGAATCCGCTCGCAATAGCCTCTGCCACAGACCCCAATTCAACACGCCTCCAAGGGTGGATGGCGATGAAGATTCTCATCACTGGCGCCAGCGGGCTAATTGGCTCCGCGCTGATTCCAGTCTTAGCAGGCCAGGGCCATCAGGTGGTCCGGATGGTCCGCCGCCCCGCCGCTCCGGGCGTAGATGCAGTTCTGTGGGACCCCGCGGCAGGCAAGCTGGAATTGAGCGGGCTGGAGCGGTCGGACGCCGTGGTGCACCTTGCGGGAGAGAACGTCGGAGCGGCGCGCTGGAACAGTGCGCGGAAGGAGCGAATGCGCAACAGCCGCGTCGTTGGCACGCGCCTGCTCTCGGAATCACTGGCCCAGCTTTCGGCGCCTCCTCGTGTGCTGGTTTGTGCTTCGGCGGTGGGATTCTACGGCTCGCGTGGTGACGAAATTCTCACGGAAGCAAGCTCCCCTGGAACTGGCTTTCTGGCAGAGGTCTGCCAGGAGTGGGAAGCGGCGGCCGAACCTGCCCGGCAAAAAGGCATCCGGGTGGTGAACCTTCGTATCGGCATGGTGCTCAGCTCGAAAGGCGGGGCCTTGCCGGCCATGCTTCCGGCATTCAAGGCAGGAGCAGGCGGCAAGCTCGGCAGCGGCCGCCAATTCGTTAGCTGGATTACGATTGACGACCTCACACGCGCTATGACCCATGCCCTCGCCACCGAAGCGCTCTCCGGCCCGGTCAACGCCGTGTCGCCCAATCCGGTGCGAAATATGGAGATGACCAAAGCGCTGGGAAGAGTTCTGCGGCGGCCAACATTTTGCTCCGTGCCCGCGTTCGCCCTCCAGCTTCTTCTGGGCGAAATGGCTGACGCGCTGCTTCTCTCAAGCCAGCGCGTCGAACCCCGGCGGCTTCTCGATACGGGGTTTACTTTCCAGTTTGACAGTTTTGAAACTGCGCTGCGCCACGTGCTTGGCGGAACATAGCGTAACAGTCTAGCCCACAAGACGGCTCTTTCTCAGCTTTCATGCGGCGGGTCCCTCACGACTTCCTCCAGGGTGTATACTAAAAAGATATGCCGGGAGTCCGATGAGAATTAAGGTCTTGTTTTTTGGATTCACGCACGATCTTACGGGTCTTCGTGAAGAGCAGGTTGAACTTGGGGAGGGTGAAAACCTCCAGGGCCTGCGGCGATTTTACGAAAACCGATTTCCTCGCCTTGGCGAACTGGCAGGTTCTCTTCTCTTTGCGGTTAACCAGCAGATTGCAGACCCTCTAGCCGTTTTGCACGAGGGCGATGAGGTGGCTTTCATGCCGCCGGTCAGCGGCGGAACGCAAGAAGATCGCTATCGGATCACCAGCGACAAAATCCTTGCATCTGACCTCGCGAGAGCACTCCAGGCTCCCGAAGACGGAGCAGTGGTCACATTCGAGGGCGTCGTCCGCGACAACTCGAACGGGCGCAAGACCCTTTACCTTGAGTACGAGGCCTACGGACCCATGGCCGTCCGTAAAATGCAAGAAATCGGGGCCGAAGCCAAAGAGAAATTTGCCATCAATTCCGTCGGCATCATTCATCGCACAGGAAGGCTGGAAATCGGCGAGACCAGCGTTGCCATTGTTGTCACAGCAGCTCACCGCCGGCCCGCGTTTGAGGCCTGCCAGTACCTGATTGACCGCCTGAAGCAGGTGGTACCGGTGTGGAAAAAAGAGTACTTTGAAGACGGCGTGATCTGGGTTGAAGGCGAAGGCCAAAAACGGGTCCTGACCGGAGCCCCGCGTTAGCGGCGTCCGGACCCGACAACTGTTTAGAAAACGAAAAGAACAGATCCAATAAAAGGTTTTTGAATCATATGGGAAATTATCTGGATATTGCAGTTGAAATCGCCGGTGAAGCCGGGAAATTGCTTGCCGAGCTTTCCAGGCAGCCGCGTGAAATCTCATACAAGCGGAAAGCCGACATCGTAACGGACGCCGACCGGCGTTCCGAGGCCATGATCATCGCAAAGATTCGCAAGCACTTTCCGGACCACGCCATCGTGGCGGAAGAGAGCGGCCGCAAAGAAACCGGCTCCGATTACTGCTGGTACGTTGACCCGCTGGACGGCACCACCAATTTTGCCCACGGCTTCCCGGTTTATTGCGTCACGTTGGCTCTCGCCTACCGCGATGAAGTCATCGCCGGCGTGGTTTACGATCCGAACCGCGAAGAGCTTTTTGCGGCTGAGCGCGGCGCCGGGGCCTGGCTGAATAATGAGCGCATCCGAGTCTCTCAGACCGGCGATCTTGCCGAGAGCCTGCTGGGCACCGGCTTTCCACCCTTTGCTTCCAATCACGACCTGAACCTGCAATTCTTTTTCAAGCTCACGCACCTTTCGCACGGAATCCGCCGGGCGGGCGCCGCGGCCCTCGACCTCTGTTCGGTGGCAGCCGGCCGGTTTGAAGGCTTCTGGGAGCTGAAACTGAATCCGTGGGACAAGGCCGCGGGATCGCTCCTGGTGACGGAGGCCGGAGGCCGCGTTACGGACCTGGCGGGCGGTCCTTTTTCGCTTCACCGCGACGAGATTTTTGCATCGAACGGGTTGATTCATGAGAGCATGATTGAAGTTTTTTCGGAAGTCCTGGAAGAAAACGGGAAAGTAGGCTGCAGCTAGGGCTGCCACTGAATTTGCTTTGGGCCGCTACGGCCTTTGATTGATTGCGTCGGGAAATATTATGAGAACACATTTAGTATCGAGGCGTCGCGCCGCGCGCCGAGGGCTGATTACGCTCTCCCTCTCCTCCAGCCCGCCGCTTTCTCCGCCACCTGTTTCGCCAGACCCCGAAATCACCGAGATGGATATTCACATCCGTCGTCTGGGGCCTGCGTACAATGGGTTGCGTATTGTCCACCTGACCGACATCCATCACAGTCTCTATACCCCGCTCGAAGATGTCGAGCGCGCTGTGAAGATGACTAACCATCTCCGGCCCGACCTGATCGCGCTTACCGGCGACTATGTGACGTTTTCCCCCACCTACATCTGGCCCGTGGCCCAGGTGCTGGGGCAGCTGCGGGCCCGGCTGGGAATCTTTGCTGTGCTTGGCAATCACGACTTTCAGGCTGACGCCGATGAAATGACGCGCGCGCTGGAAGCTCATCACATCCGCGTATTGCGCAATTCGCACTTTGCGCTGGAGTCCGGGCACGACCGGCTCTGGATGGTTGGGGTTGACGACCTGTGGTGGAGCGCCGACGATATCGGGGCCAGCATGCGGCACGTCCCTGCACGCGATCCCAAAATTCTGCTGTGCCACAATCCGGTGGGGATCCGCATGGCGGCCGAACACCACATTGACCTTGTGCTTTCCGGACACACACACGGCGGCCAGGTGCGGCTGCCCGTGGTAGGAGGCCTCTATACCAGGTCCAAACTGGGCAAGCGGTTTATCGCAGGTTGGAACCGGCTGGACGGCACGCAGATCTATGTCAGCCGAGGAATCGGCAAGGTTCTGGTCCCCTTGCGAGTAGGCTGCCCTCCGGAGATCGCCTGTCTGAACCTGCGCGCCGGCATCGCGGAGAAACTACACCAGGCGTCCTGATTTGGAGTTTGCGGCCCAGGGCCCGATTTCCCGCGCTGTGTGGCTGCCCACTTCTCATCGGTCAGCCGCGAACGGCGGGTGGGGCGGCGTGATCATGCCGTGAAAAAATCCGGTAAAAGAGTAGAAACAATGTTCGCTTGCTTGACACAGTGCCCTGCCGCTTTCTATAATTTTTTGGTAAGTTGAGTTTTCAGGTTTCAAGCGGGAATAACTCAGTGGTAGAGTGCGACCTTGCCAAGGTCGAAGTCGCGGGTTCGAATCCCGTTTCCCGCTCCAATCTTCCCGGCGCGGTACCCAAGTGGTAAGGGAGAGGTCTGCAAAACCTTTATGCGGGAGTTCGATTCTCCCCCGCGCCTCCAACAGCCGTCCATCCATTCCCTGCCCTTGCATAACGCGTGCGTCGCCATTCGTATTGCCTGCTAACCTTGAAATCTCACCAACCCCTCCAGCAGACGCTGGCCGACAACTCAGCTTCTGTTCTTCCAACGTGTTTTCGGCACTGCTATGATCGCACCCTGGCCAGCAATTGCCGGCCTGTCAAAAATCAGGCCATACCCTGCGCTGGTGGTAGCGTATCGGCAACATAAGGCTAAACATCGGACGCAAAGGGGCTCTCGTCCATAATTTCATCAACTGTAATGTTAGCAAGCGGAAGAAGCCCCCGTCCGCCCCCGGAATTGTCTTGACAAATGTGGGCTAGTATGATAGCCTTCATTGGATGCGCGAAGGGCCGCTCTTTCCGGCCTTGAGGATGCTGCCAGGTGGAAACGCAAACCCCAAGAGCGCCCGAAGTCAAACCGTGCGAGACAAAAGGGCATACTGCAACGCACCGCTATCGTGTGGAGAAAAGGCTAGTTTTCTGGCTTTTCGGGACAAATAAAACAAAAAAAGATGTTATTTTGAAAAACGAACCGGAGAAGTTATTGAAAACACAGGAACAGGTCCAAAAAACGAACCGGAACGAACCTAAAAACGAAGCGGAGAAGTTGTTGAAAACGCGTGGCTGTGGAAAAAACGAACCGGAAACGAACCGGAAAACGAAGCGGGCCATGTTGTTGAAAATAAATGGCAGGCAAAAATCAAAGCGAATGCGGGGCGACGAGTCAAAGAGCTTGTGGCTAGCCTATGGCCTGCAACTTGCCGCCGTTTTTTACGTCCCTTCTTATGCCCTGCCCCGGACCTTTTCGAGTACGTGCCAATGACCAGAGAGCAATCAAATTGACGCTCACAATTCGGAAGAGTAGACTGGTCAGTTAAACGCCAGACAGACGGAAGCTCACACCTTCCGGCCATCACAGTCCCACCAAGGAGCGAATTGTGGCAACTTCTTCCAACGAATACCTGCAAGCCCGTAAAGAACAATTTCTCGAAGGCCTGAAAGACCTGTTGAGAATTCCGAGCGTCAGTACGCTGCCGGAACATGTGCCGGATGTCCGCCGGGCCGCGGAATCCATTGCCGATGAGCTTCGTGCAATGGGCATGCGCGCGGTGGAAATCATTGACGGCAAGCCCGGCCAACACCCGCTGATTTATGCGGAGTGGCTGGAAGCTCCGGGCAAGCCGACATTGCTGCTCTATGGACACTACGACGTGCAGCCTCCCGACCCGCTGGAAGAGTGGCTGTCGCCGCCCTTCGAACCCACTGTCCGCGGCCAGGACATCTTTGCAAGAGGCTCCTCCGACGACAAAGGGCAAACCTACATTCTGCTCAAGGCGGTGGAATGTTTCCTTCGAAGCGAAGGCAAGCTTCCCATCAACGTCAAATTTCTGATCGAGGGGGAAGAGGAGGTTGGCGGGGAGCACATCGAAGAGTACGTGCCCCTGAACAAGGAACGGCTGAAGGCCGACGCAGCCGTCGTCTGCGATACTGAGCTGTTCGCGCCCGGCCTGCCCACCCTCACCACCGGGCTGCGCGGCCTGGTCTACACGGAAGTCGAAGCACGCGGGGCCAGCCACGATCTGCATTCCGGCATGTACGGCGGAGCTGCTCCCAACCCCATGCAGGCGCTGGCTGATATTATCGCCCGCCTCAAGGGGCCCGATGGTAAAATCCGCATTCCGGGCTTTTATGATAAGGTCCGCAGGCCCAGCCGAAAGGAGCTGGACGCCTGGAAACATTTGCCCTTCAAAGAAAATGCATTCCTGAAAAAAGAAGTGGGCGCGACGGCCTTGACGGGCGAGAAGAGCTTCTCCGTGCTCGAGCGGCTGTGGGCGCGGCCAACTTTTGAAGTGCACGGCATTCGCGGCGGCTTCACCGGCGAAGGGGCCAAAACCGTGATCCCGGCCGTTGGCACCGCAAAAATCAGCATGCGCCTTGTTCCGGACATGAATCCCAAAGAGGTGCTCCGCCAGTTTACTGCCGCAGTGAAAAAGCACACCCCCAAGGGAATCAAAACCACCGTGCGGTCTATCAGCACGGCGCCGGCAACGGTCGTCTCGACCGACAGCCCTTACATTGCCGCAGCCGCAGAAGCCCTGGAAGACGTCTTCAAAAAGAAGACAGTTTACATGCGGTCAGGAGGGTCCATTCCCATCGTCGGCCTTTTCCTCCAGCATCTGAAAATTCCGAGCATCATGATGGGATTCGGCCTGCCGGACGACAACCTGCATGCCCCAAATGAGAAGTTCCATTTGCCGAATTTCTACAAGGGTATCGAATCCGTCATCCATTATTTTGAGCTCCTGGGCAAGTAGCCGCGTCGGCCGTTCAGGGAGACCAAAATAAAACCTGCTGAGTTCGAATTGCGCAAGACTTTAACGAGCCGCGCGGCAACTCGCGCCAGGGTTGGCAAGTGATCGCGTGTGCCGTCCGGTCGCGTCGTATGATTCTACCGGAGTTTCTTGAGGCAAATACTCTCTGAGAAGGACATGGAAACTTATGAAGATATTCCAACGCCGTTGGTGGCCGGTAGTGATTTCGGCCCTGCTCTTCACCGTTGCGCTGGCTGCGCTGAGCGCCAGCATTTTTGCCGACGAAGGCATGTGGACTTTTGACAATCCGCCTGTTCAGCAACTGAAAGCGCGCTACGGCTTCACGCCGACCAAGGCCTGGCTGGACCACGTGCGCCTCTCCAGCGTACGTTTCAACGACGGCGGTTCGGGATCCTTCGTCAGCCCCCACGGGCTGCTGCTGACCAACCACCACGTTGCACTTTCTCAACTCCAGAAGCTGTCCACACCGGAGCACGACCTTGCGGCGGGGGTCTTCTATGCCCGGACTGAAGCGCAGGAGCTGAAATGCCCGGACCTGGAACTGAACGTTCTGGAATCGATGGAAAATGTGACAGCCCGCGTGCTGGCAGCAGTGAAGCCAGGGATGAGCGATACGGACGCTCTGAAAGCCCGCCGGGCTGAAATTGCCAAAATTCAGAAAGAGAGCCTGGCGGCAACAGGCTTGCGCTCCGACGTTGTGCAGCTTTACCAGGGAAGCGAATTCTGGCTCTATCGCTACAAAAAGTACACGGACGTGCGCCTGGTCTTTGCCCCTTCACAACAGATCGCTTTTTTTGGCGGCGACCCGGACAACTTTACCTACCCGCGTTACGATCTGGACTTCGCGCTTTTCCGCGTGTACGAAAACGGCAAACCCATCGAGAGCAGGAACTATCTGAAGTGGAACTCGCAGGGTCCCGTAGATAACAGCCTGGTTTTCGTT
>JAJXZM010000195.1 GCA_021780055.1 Acidobacteriota bacterium | reverse complement strand
TTGGCAGCATGTTGGCCAAGGTGATTGGCAAGGCTTGAGAACGACTCTCAGCCTCCCTTGATTCTGCGCGGACCGCTGAGCCCGCATCGACCCGTCTTTTCCGCAAAAACGCGGAAGGGATGGGATAGCGCGGTCGTAACTCTCCGCCAGGTGGGTTACTTGACCAGACCGGCGCGGTGAATGCGCTCCACCGGTTTCGAGTAGCGGCCCACAAGCGCATTCCAGCGAACGATTGCGATGTCTTCCAACATGCGCATGCCGTCTTTGAGGTAGCTGATGCGCGTGCGCTCGTCGTGCGCCCAACTGACGGGGACCTCGTCAATGCGGTAGCCGCGCTTCCGGGCGATGAAGAGAATCTCGGGATCGAAGCCCCAGCGCTCGATGGTCTGGAGCTGAAAGACGGTTTGCGCGGCGGTGCGAGTGAAGGCTTTGAATCCGCATTGCGTGTCGGCGTAGGGAAGGCCCATGACGAAGCGGGTGACCGCGTTGAAGCAGCGGCCGAAAAATTGCCGGTAAAACGGTTGGCGGATGGTTTGCCGCGCGCGCTCCAGCCAACGGGAGCCGATGGCAATATCGGCGCCGGCGGCGATGGCGGCAAAAAGCCCCTCGGCCTCCTCGATGGGAGCGGAAAGATCGGCGTCGGTAAACAGAACCACTTCGCCGAAAGCGTGGAGAATGCCGTTGCGCACGCTGTAGCCCTTGCCCCGGTTGCCTGGATTTTGCAGCAGACGGACCTCAAGATGATCCCGAGAAAAGGCGCGGACCAGATCGGCGGTCGCATCACGGGAACCGTCGTCCACCACGACGACCTCGGCGTTCCACCCGCGCTCGCGGATGCAAGCGACGACTGACTGGAGAGCGTGGCCGATGCGCGCGGCCTCGTTGTAGGCCGGAATCACGATGCTGTAAGTCGGATAAGGCATAGGCCGCAGACTCGCCCGTGGCGCGTCCCACCGCCCGAGAACTGCGGCTGGGTGGTGCAGGGGTGGTCTCTGGGACATGATAGCGCACGTGCGGGAGCGATGGCGGCCCGGCTCAGAATTCCCTTCAAATTGCTGATGCGCAAAGGATAAAATTGTGAAAGGGCTTGCTTTTTCGCGTGCGGCCCGGCAAAATCCGTTTATGCTGAGTGGGGAGGTTTAGGCGATATGACAAAGGCGGACCTTGTTGAGAAGGTGACAGCCCTGGGCGATCTGACCCGGCGCGACGGCGAAGTGATCGTGGAAACCATCTTCAACTCGGTGATTGGCGCCCTGCAAAGCGGCGACAAGATCGAGATTCGCGGCTTCGGATCGTTTCGCATTCGCCAACGCAACCCCCGCATTGGCCGCAACCCCAAGACCGGCGCGCGTGTGGAAGTACCCGCCAAAAAGGTTCCTTACTTCAAGCCGTCGAAGGAGTTGCGCGACCTGGTGAATCCGGACGAGGCGGCGAAGACGGCGTAGTAACGCGCCGACATCCTCTGCTCCTGCCTTGTACTGAACCTGGCGCGTTGAGATTTCTGCAAATTCTACTCTTTCGCAAAAAACGCGAAAAGGAACTCCTGTGCCCTCTTTTCGAGAGCGCGGTCCTTCACTTTTTCGTGCAGAAGAGCCACTGGCCGTTGAGTTCTTTGCCACGGATGCAGATGAAGGCCGTGCGGTGTCGCAAGACAGGGCAGTTCCAGTAACCTGTCTGCGGTTACCTCGGACCTTGAATATTACGCATCAACCTCTCCCACAACCACAGCGACAGAGGGATAATCGACATGCAATAGCATGATCAGCCCCGTTGATGGTGATTTCAGCCACGTCGCATGAGGCTGGAAGCGCCTTTATCGTAGAACTTGTTTGTTTGCAAAATTAGCGGCCGCGTAAACGCCTAAGAAACAATCACCAAAGCTTGAAGATTGAGCCTATTCTCCGTTTGGAAGAACGATTCCGCGGAAAGTTTCCGGGGGATCTCGAGGTCGGACCACTCCCAGATTGCGACGTTGCGCCTGCCTGGTAAGGGAACCTGCCTGTTGTTCTGCTGAATTTGCCCTGGAGTGAGCAATGCAAATCCTTGCCGGCGCTACCGCCAGGCGAGGAAATTCGGGATCGCGCTTGTTTCTATGGAAAGCCAAGTACAGGCACCGGTCGTTCTTGAACCGGCGGCTTATCGATTTGGAGATTTTCGGCTTAAGTCCGACGGCACGCTGCTTTGCCGCGAGACCACAATTGAAATTCCAGCCGAAGAGCTGGCGCTCCTGCGTGCGCTGCTGGCTCGGCAGGGCGAAGTGGTTTCTGCGGGCGAGTTGAGCCGCGCCGTATCGGGCGAATCGCGCCCCTCTCGTCAACGGCTTACGGCATGTCTGGCATCGCTCAGGAAAATATTGCAGTCTGGGGTGCGCATCGAGAGCGTTTCCCGGCGTGGCTACCGCATTCAAGCTGTTTCGGAGCCGGAAGAAGATCCGTCGCCCCACTCCCTGACTCGACTCGCGATTCTGCCATTCTCCACCGGGTACGACGTTCCCGAATTCCTTGGTAAGACCGTGGCCGAACAAACGATGGAGCAACTGCGCAACGCGCGGCCCGCGATCGTGTCAGTCGCTGCGCGGGATTCAGTGAATACGCTAGCGCGGCGTGGGCTCCGCCCCGTGGAAATTGGCAAGCTGCTGCGGGCTGACCGGCTCCTCACAGGACAGGTTCTCGCCACGCCTGGCCGTTACCGGTTGCGGGCTGAGATCATTCGTGTTGCGGACGGCGTGCCCCTTTGGGTGGAGGATCTGATGATGGGGCGCGAACACGTAGC
>JAJXZM010000587.1 GCA_021780055.1 Acidobacteriota bacterium | reverse complement strand
GTACGGCTGGTCTTTGCCCCCTCGCAGCAGATCGCTTTTTTTGGCGGCCACCCGGACAACTTTACCTACCCGCGTTACGATCTGGACTTCGCGCTTTTCCGCGTGTACGAAGACGGCAAGCCCATCGAGAGCAGGAATTATCTGAAGTGGAACCCGCAGGGCCCCGTGGATAACAGCCTGGTTTTCGTTTCAGGCAATCCCGGATTCACCAGCCGCCAGGACACGGTGGCCCAACTCCAATTGTTCCGGGACAAGATGTTTCCCCTTACGATCCAGATCCTCAACCGGCGCCTCGCAACGCTTGAGCATTATTCCGCCGAGGGTCCGGAGCAGGCGCGACAGGCTGCCAGCCGCATCTTTTTCCTCCAGAATTCTCTGAAAGCTTACACCGGCATGGAAACCGGCCTTCGAGACCCTGAACTGATGGCGAAGAAGGAAAAAGAGGAAAAGGACTTCCGCGACCGCGTTGCGGCCAATCCCGACTGGCAGAAGGAGTATGGCAGTGCCTGGAATGAAGTCACAGAAGCACAGAAGGAGTTGGCCCAGAACCTGAAGCCATATCTATTCCGGTCGATCGGCGGCGCTCCGCTTGCCGCTGAAGCGCTGACCATCGTCCAATACGTCCAGCAGGTCCAGAAACCGGATGGCCAGCGACTTCCAGGCTTCCATGATTCGCAACTTGCATCACTGAAGTTCCAACTGTTCTCGCCCGCGCCCGTCTACCTTCCCCTGGAACAGACGATGCTGGCCAGCGTCCTTGAACAATCAAGTACGGAACTGGGGCCAAATGATCCCTTTATGCGCGAGGCACTCCAGGGGAAATCCCCGCAGGAAGCGGCGCGCGAGGCATTTGCAGGAACCCAAATGGGCGATGCCGCCTTCCGAAAGTCGTTGGTCGAGGGCGGAGAGGCCGCCGTGGCGGCATCCAAGGACCCGCTGATCGCATTTGCACGGCGAATCAACCCCGAGATCATGGCCATGATAAAGTGGCACGAAGACAAAGTGGAAAGCATCGAGTCGCGGGCCGGAGAAAAGATCGGCAAGGCCCGCTTTGCGGTGTATGGCAAGAGCACCTACCCTGACGCAACCTTCACGCTGCGCCTTGCTTATGGCACGGTGAAAGGCTATCCGATGAACGGCACGGAGGCGCCGCCGCATACGACCTTCTACGGACTTTATGACCGCGCTTACAGCTTCGATCTCAAACCACCCTTCAACCTGCCCGAACTCTGGCTGAAATCGGTAGACAAACTCGACCTCAAAACACCACTGGACTTTGTGACCACCTGCGACGTGGTAGGAGGCAACTCCGGTTCGCCCGTTATTGACCGCAACGGCGACCTGGTGGGCTTGATTTTCGATGGCAACATCGAGAGCCTGGTCGGATACTTCGTCTACAACGAGAAAGACAATCGCTCCGTGGCCGTGGCCTCACCGGCGATCATTGAAGCGCTGCGCAAAGTTTACGACGCCGGCCCGCTGGCCGACGAGTTGGAGGGTAAAACTCCCGCGGCGGCCGGGCGATAGGCCGGCTCGAAACAAAGCTTATCAGCTGCAGGGACCTCTGCAGCCTTCTCAAGAACCCGGAAAGATCTCCATTCGCAGGCTACGCGAGGTTCATGTCGACAGGGCCTTTCTCGCCTCGCAGAACCTGGTGCTCGGCGTCCCAATAGACGCCTTGTTTCTGCCGGTATGAAATGTTGGCCATGTGGCAGGCAACCGCAGTGCCGCAGCCAAAGTCCACATCCTCGATCGGCTGCTGCCGGGACTGGATCGCCTGGAAGAAATTCAGGATGTGATCGGTTGTTCCTTCCCGTGTCTGCTGGAAGGATTTCTTCTGACGGTGCGGTTGTTTGTCGTAAGTCCCGATGTCGGCCAGGGGGTCGTTCTTGTGCTGGGCAATGAACTCATCCTTCAGATCACGTGGCCAGCTTTCAAGAGGATAGTCATAGCTCCACTCCAGGTCGTAGGGCAACATTGTCGTGGAAGTTTCAGTCAGGACGATCGTCCCACGGTCGCCAAAGAAGCGGACAATCTCGCCCCCGTCATAGTTGCAGACGAGATTCGCAAGAGTCGCGACCTGGAAGGTTCCGTAGTCGTACAGCGTGTTGTGGATGTCTGGAACATCCCGGTCGGATTTCCACTTATACAACCCGCCGTAGGCGACCGCGCTCACGGGGTACTGAACTTTCATCAGGTAGTGAACACGCGACAACAGATGAACATACTCATCGCCAGAAATCCCTGTGCCGTAGTCCCACCAGTTGCGAAACCGGAAGAATCGCACGGGGTCAAATGGCCGTTTTGGTGCGCTTCCGAGGTAACGTTCCCAATCGATTGTCTTGGGCGAGGCATCGGGAGGAATCGGGTATTCCCACGCACCCACGGGGTCCGGACGATAAATCTCACACTGGATAGCATAAACTGTCCCGATATCGCCGTTGTCCAGCCATTCCTTTGCCTTCCGGGTGGATTCCATGCTTAAGGACTGGCTGCCAACCTGCACCAGCCGCCCCGTCGATCGGGACACCTTGACCATCTCAAAAGCCTCAGGAATGGTATGGGTCATAGGTTTTTCGCAATAAACATCCTTGCCGGCCTTCATCGCCTCGACAGCAATGGCCGCATGCCAATGGTCGGAGGTCGCAATCAGGACAGCATCAACATCCTTCCTTCCGAGCACCTCGCGATAGTCGCGCGTGACGGGCGTGCCGGGTTGGACTTCCTGAGCGCGGCGCAGATGCCCGTCGTACAAATCGCAAACCATGGAAACTTTTGCACCG
>JAJXZM010000589.1 GCA_021780055.1 Acidobacteriota bacterium | reverse complement strand
CGCCCGTGATCGCACGCGTGGAGCGCGACCGGCTGCTGCTTGATCCAAGGACCGTTTTTGAAGAGCAGGACGCGCAGATCGTTCAGGCGTTCGAGCGCGTTAAGTAGGGAGAAGTATTAGCCGCTGTGTGGCGAGTTAACCTCCCCGCTACGCACTACGTGTGGAATGTAAACTCTCTAATAACAATGTGTGGCGGAGAACCATCATTCTTGCATCAAAGCAAAAAGGGAGAATTCAATCCCACTTCATCCAGTGAATTCTTTGGGGAGGGCATTGGTAAAGTGATACAGGAAAAAGGTGCATCGCGAAAAACCAGATCGGTCGGAGTTCTGGCTGGTCTGCTGATTGCCTTCATCGGATTCGGAGTGGCGACAGCGCAGGCTCGAAAGGAAAAACCCGTGCCCAAACCCAGGCTGCCTGATCATATCGCCGCGCTGGGAAGGAAGCTCTACGGATTAGATATCGACGATGCCAAACCCATTACGGATGAAATCCAGAAACTCGCAGTCGGCCACCTGAACACCTGGATCGCCAACCGTTCACCCAACATCATCGAAGTCCGGCACGAACTGGAGCAGGCTTTTTCAAAATTGGAATACCCGGCGGTGGGGACGCCATCCATCTTCATCTCGCCCTGGAAGAACGTGACATTGATCGGCGCGGGCTACACGCTGGGCTGGAGCAACATCTGGCGCGTCAATGTGCTGGTGATCTACGAGAACCAGAACGGTCACACTCGCGAAGTCGCGACAACTGATTTTGTTCCGCGGACTGATCTGCATTACGCCGTTCTTCCCCCTTCCGGCACAGGGGACTTTCGATTTCTGGCTTATGGACGGCGACTGGGGATGAGCCATCCCCGACTGTCGGCCGTCCTCTACACATTTGATGGGAAAACCCTGCAATCGCAATGGAAGACAGAGAACCTGTTTGACGGGAAGCTCACCGCAAATGCCGACACGGTGGTTATCAGCTACGTGGATGAAAGTGAATACATCCGCGAGACCCAGCTGGGCCATCTTCCACCCAGGCACCAGAAAACCTACAAGGTCACCCCGCAGGGACTCCAGCTTGAAAGTGAGCGGGACGTCCCCTATTAAGAAAAAGCCGACAGACACCGAAGAATCTGCATCCATCGAGCGGCGTGAGGTTCAGCGTCGATAACGCAGGCGAACAGATGGCGACGGGTATGCCGTGCAGGCGCACCTCTTACCCCCCATAGAAGAAAGCCCCCGTTAAGGAGCAATTCCTGTGTCACGGAATCCGTCGACGTGAGATAATTCTTGACACGAGAGTACAGATTTGGGATAATTTGTTTTGCGAATAATTCGCAACTAGATATGGTCCTCACTAAACACTTCAAGGAACGCCGCTCCGTTACCACCCAGCTCCGGGAGCATGGCCTCCGATTGACCCGCCAGCGAAGGGTCATTGCTGACGTCCTGCAGCAAGCCGGCGAGCACCTGGACGCGCCCGAAGTCCTGCGCAGGGCCCAGCAGCAGATGCCTGGCTTGCATCTGGCCACCGTCTACCGCGCGCTCGAGTCTCTCAAGAAGCTCGGGATCATAGACGAGCTTGACCTGATGCATGTGAACGGGCACGGGCATTTCTATGAGGCCCGCACCAACAAGGACCACATGCATTTTACCTGTCAGCGTTGTGGTTCGGTGTTCGAAATCCAGGACCCGCTGTTTGAAAAGTTAAAAACCCAGATCATGCACCGCCACGGTTTTACCCTGCGCGTGGCCCGCCTGGAGTTGGGCGGGTTGTGCAGCAGTTGCACTGCCAAAGTCAAAGAAGTTACTTAACAAACCTTGTCGGTTTAGGGATTCTGCGGAAATTTCAGTTGGCCAATGACGTGAGCGTCGCTGCCTGGATTCCATAGGGACAGAGCATGTTTGATTCTTTAGTTATCACCCTGCGCGAAGGCGTTGAAGCCGCTCTGATTGTCGGCATCGTTCTCGGCTATCTCAAAAAGGCAGGCCGCGAGGAGTGGACCCGGTTCGTCTGGTGGGGAGTTGGAACGGCAGTCATCGTGAGCGCGGCTGCGGCGTACTTCCTGCAGAAGTGGGCCATCAGCGAAGACGCCTACGAAGGCTGGATGATGCTGGTGGGCGCGGTTTTTGTGGCTTCTGTCGTAGTCTGGATGATGCGGGCGTCGAAGGGCCTCAAGAAGGAAATTGAGAGCAAGATTTCCGGCCTTTCCATCAACCCGTCACGCTCAGGCGGCTGGGGGATTTTTGCATTTGTCCTGTTGATGGTGGCTCGCGAAGGTGCCGAGACGGCAATCTTTCTGGGCGCCGTCTCATTGCGCACAACGGAACTGATGAACCTGATGGGGGCAGTGCTGGGTCTTGCGCTTGCTATGGGGCTGGGCGTTGCTTTCTTCAAAGGAAGCGTGAAGGTCAATCTGCGCAGGTTCTTCAGCGTCACCAGCGTAGTGCTTCTGGTGGTTGCGGTGCAGTTGCTGATTTCCGGCTACCACGAACTTTCTGAAGCCCGGATTCTTCCTTCGGGACCACGAGCCATGGCCATCATCGGCCCCATCGCCAACAGCGACGCCTTCTTCTTCATCGCCATCATCGCTCTTTGCCTGTTCCTGGTGCTCGCGCAGAAGATTCGCTCCGGTTCCGCTGCCGAGACGGACCTTGCCAAAATGGCGGCGCCGGAGAGGAGAAAGATAATCGCCGGCCAGCGCCGCGAGCGTTTCTGGAAGATGGCCGCGAGCGCCGTGGGGCTGGTTATCATTGTCCTGATCAGCGCGGACTTTGTCTATTCCCGGGTA
>JAJXZM010000008.1 GCA_021780055.1 Acidobacteriota bacterium | reverse complement strand
CCGACTATGGGCATGGCAAACACGCTTGATGCCCCCGCCGCGTGAGTTGCTCTACCGCCGCGGAAGGCTGTGCAAAAGCGGGCCGATGGCATTGGACATCTGATAGTTGTCAGCCCGGTCCGCCTGGATGTTCCAGAACATGACGCCGTTGAAATTGCGATAGCCGCCCTTTCGTTGCAGCTTGTATTCGCCGCCGGCAAACGGCTTGCCGGTGATCAGATACCGCACGGACTTTTCGATTTCGGGTAGCTTGGAACGTCCCACCAGGAACCCCACGGCAACCTTCTCCGGGGGCAGCGGCGGGAAATAGGATTTGGGATTCCGGCCCACCTGGAAGCCGTGAACCAGCATCTCGGTCATCGCCACGTAATAATCGGCCGTTTCCGGAAAGTAGTAGTTTCCGTCCATCCCCTCAAGCGGCGGCGTGTTGTAATCCTGTACGTCGACGAACGAAAGAATGTCGCGCGTGCCGTAAATCACCGGCAGGAACGAGCCGAACTGGCCGGCATACGTCACGTATGCCGCCGGCACCTGCGGCCCCTCGGGAACCTCGGCCAGCATGAACTTCGGTCCAAAGCGTTTGCGAAGTTGCCGCATGGCGTCAATCAGGTTAACGACGCTCGGCGTGGTTGGCTTGCGGAAGTCCTTGTCGCCCGGATCAAGGATCAACGACGGAGTCTCAAGGTCAAGATCGACGCCGTCGAAACCGTAGTCCGCAACAATGGAGCCCACGCTGTCGACAAAATTCTTCAGGTCCTGCGCCGTGCTCAGCGTGACGACCGCGCCGCCTCCACCCAGCGAGATGAGGATCTTCTTCCCTTTGCGCTGCATGGCCGCAACTTCATCCCTAAACCGCTCCTTGGTGTAACCGGCAGGTGTTTCAAAATGCAGCGTACTGGTTGCACCTTTCACACGCGAAGCGAATGCAACGATAATGACGTCCCACTGCGGGGAAACGTCACGGAGCGGGATCGTCTTTGACCGGGAATATCCCACCCAATAGCCGATCAACTGGTGGCCGTTGGGCGGGTGCGGGTTCGCAAGCGGCGACGCAGTCGGGGTAACCTCGATGCGTTCGCCGCGGGGCGTGCAGGGTTCTGCTGCGGTCTTCAGCACGCTCGTGTCAGGAAAGCTGTAAGCGCCCTGGAACGTGTCCGGATTGACATTCTGCGTGTACCACGGAAGCAAGGAGACGTTTTCAAGATGATACTCGCCCCCTTCCGCCTGCACCACGGTTGAGTTCGATTCGGACGCTGCGTCGGTGGGCAGCGCAAAGCGATAGTGCGTGCCAATACCGCGCCCTCCGCATCCACCCGCTGCGCCGGGCCTCTGCCATGCCGGGAATTCATTCTCGCGGTAACCGTGCAGAGGGTCGTTGATCCACGCAGCGACCTGCTGGGTGATCGGCTGAATATCGGAGTAGCCCGGCACAACACCAGGATCGAGGTACGTGCTCAGAATGAAAGGTCGCAGCGCCTTCGACGAAGCATCCTCGTGCACTCCATGCGCGCCCCACGTGCAGCACACTGTTGCATCGCCCAGTTCGTAGAACTCTACATTCTTGGTCAGAGCGATGACCAGTTCGTCTGGCTTGACTTGTGTTTTTTCCAGCCCTTTGAACAGCTCTTTCTGAACGAAATCGAGATCCACAAGGGCCAGAGAATGTCCCGTTTTCTTTGAGGTCAGGACGTATCCGTTGGCGGGCGGGATCATGATCTGCAAAGGTGAAGTTACGCGCGGCTGGCTCAGCAGCGTGTGCCAGTCTTTTGCCACGGCCTCTTTGTAAAACTGTGCGCGCTGGATTGCGTCACCGTACTGCGTGTCGCCGGTTGCAAACGCATGCTTCTGGAAGATAGGTGATTGGACCACCTTCGGCACGTCCGAGGCTGCGCTGATCTCGAGTTTTTTCCCTGACTTGTCCGTGAAACCGTCAAACACCAGCGAAACCGGCACGAGCACGGTGGACATGGTGGTTGTTCCACCCTGCGATGGGTCTCGGCCCACAATCGTGTACTGGTACTGCTTGCCGGCCGCGGTGAATGACCGTGTGAAAGTAGGCACGGAGATCGCCGGGCCCGACGGCGCGCTCTTCTTGCACGCGGGACTGAAAACCACACAAACGGTCGCCACAACGTAAACGCAAGCCGCCTGAATATGGAAACGTCTGTTGATTCGTACGTTACCAAGCATGGTGCACTCCTTTGGCAGGAACCAGCGCGTTTGTAGGTGAATCCTGAAAACTGACCATAACACTTCATGGACACGACTACAATCAATCAAAGGCAGTGAATCAGTTTGGGAAAAGTACAGACATGGTTGATGGCCGATGGGCATCCTGAAATGGCCTGGAGGTGTCTCGAGCGGCCTTCGGCACACCACATCAAGACGGGTTGTTAAGTTGACTCGTGGCAATGCCGAGCATACGATTCTTACGTCACAATGCTGGAAGCTTTCCTGGAGTGGCGCGCCATGATCAACTCCGTCAGGATAAAACGCACGCCGAAAGGGCGTTGCCCAGATTCCCATTCCGCATGCACGAATTTTCCCCGCACCAGCAAACGCGTCTTGTTGTTGCTGTGTGCGGTCTTTATATGTCTGTCACTCCTCCCGGCGCAGGAAACCCCGCGAGATGCGCTGTTAGACTGGATGAACCAGATTGCCCAGCGGCAACTCGAGCAGCGTGCGAAGGCCATCAGCAAGATCCGCACTACTGACGAGGCGGAGCACAGGAAGCAGTGGGTGCGACAACAAGTGCTGGATGACATGGGCGGCCTGCCAGACTTTC
>JAJXZM010000379.1 GCA_021780055.1 Acidobacteriota bacterium | reverse complement strand
GTTGACCAGGTTGATTTCATGCAGAAGAGGCTTGTTGAGGACCCCCTTGAGGACAGCGTTCTTGACCAGATGCGTATTGAGCTCAGCCAGCCCGCCATCGTAGCTGATCTTCACTTCTTCCAGCCGCTCGCCGGTAATCTGTGCCACAAACGCTCCGAGCTTCTCTCCGAGCTGAATGTAAGGTTCAAGCTTCTTGTACTCTTCCGGAGAGATGGCCGGCATGTTGACAGCATTGCGGGGCACGCCCAGCCGCAGGTAGTCCCGGACCTGCTCTGCGATGCTGATGCCGACAATTTCCATCGCTTCGTCGGTTGACCCGGCGATGTGCGGCGTGGCAATAACATGTGGATGCCCGACGAGCCGGGAGTCCGTGGGCGGTTCTTTTTCAAAAACGTCGAGCGCAGCCCCAGCGACGTGGCCACTCTCCAGGGCCTGGAGAAGATCCTCTTCTTTGATCAGTTCGCCTCGCGCGCAGTTGATGAGACGAACACCCGGCTTGGTTTTCGAGAGCGTTTCCGCGTTGATAAGGTGATGGGTTTCTTCGGTCGCGGCGGTGTGCAGGCTGATGAAGTCGCTCTCGGCAAGCAATTCATCAAGCGTCACGAGCCTTACACCCTGATCCTGGGCAAGGCGTAAGGGCACGTACGGATCGTAAGCGATAACGTTCATTTCAAACGCGCGGGCAAGCCGGGCCACTTCGCCCCCGATCCGCCCCAGGCCGATCAACCCAAGCGTCTTTCCGTGCAGTTCCGTGCCGGTCAGTTTCTTTTTTTCCCAGGCGCCCCTCTTCATTGAAGCGTCAGCCTGAGGGATCCGCCTGGCTAGCGATACCATAAGCCCCACGGCCTGCTCCGCAACGCTGTGCGCGCTGCCACCGGGAGTGTTCATCACCACGATGCCGTGCTTGGTAGCAGCATCGAGGTCCACGTTATCGACGCCCACGCCAGCCCGGCCAATGGCACGCAACTGTTTTGCGTGCGCCAGAAGGTCCGCGGTTACTTTAGTGGCGCTACGCACCACGAGCGCGTCAGCGTCCTTGATTTCTTCGGTCAGCGAAAGGTCTTTCCGTCCGGGCAGGAAGACCACATTCCAGGAACTTTCCGATTGCAGTACTTCCACCGCCTTCTGAGAAACGTTGTCGGCAACCAGAATTTTCATCTCGTTCGCCGCGCCTACATCAGTTGAATCTCCAGGCCGGTTCAACCTCCCTTTGCCATAATTGTTGCTTTTGTCAGGGCAACTCCGCGGTTGCTAGCCGCGGGATCGTTCAAATTCTTTCATAAACGAGACAAGGGCCTGAACACCTTCGAGCGGCATTCCGTTATAGATGGATGCTCGCACGCCTCCAACATCGCGATAACCCTTCAAGGAATAGAGACCTTCCTTGCCGGCCTGTTTGAGGAACGCTTCGAGCGCCTCAGGGGTGGGCAAATCGAACGTGACGTTCATAATGGAACGGTGCGCCTTGTCCACCAACGGTTTATAAAAAGTTGAATGGTCAAGCGCGTCGTACAGCAGCTGGGCTTTTTGATTGTTGCGCCGTTCGATCTCCGCAACCCCTCCCAGTTCCTTAACCCAGCGCAAGACTTCCCGAGTGAAGTAAATGTTAAATGTGCTAGGCGTGTTGACAAGCGACTGGCCCTTTTCCACGGTGGAGTAATTCAGCAAGGGCGGGGTAAACGGCAGGGCGTGGCCCAGCAGGTCTTTCCGGATGACGACAATGGCAGTCCCGCCGGGACCCAGGTTCTTTTGAAGGCTCGCGTACACCACTCCAAATCGCGAATAGTCCATGACGCGCGACAGGATTTCTGAAGTCGTGTCACCCACCAACGGTAAATCGCCCGTTTCGGGAAACTTGTTCCACCGCGTTCCATAGGCAGTGTTGTTCGTGGTGATGTGTAGATAAGAAGTGTCGCTCGGGATACGGGAAATATCCAGGTCCGGGATGCGCATGAACTTATCACTTCGACCACTGGCAACAGTCTCAATGGTCCCGTAGGGAGCGGCATCCTTGATCGCGTTGGCTGAGAAGACTCCTGTCTCGACGTAGGCCGCGCGGTGCGCAGGCTTCAAGCCAATCAGGTTCATGGGTATCGCGGAAAATTGCATGCGCGCCCCGCCGTGCACGAAAAGCACGGCATAGTTTTCCGGCAGCGAAACGAGTTCCCGAAAAAGCGCAACGGCCTCTTCGACTACGGCCACAAAGTCTTTGGAACGATGGCTGATCTCGAGTATTGACGCGCCAATGCCACCATAATTCAGGAACTCCTGCTGGGCGCGAATCATGACCGCGTCGGGAAGCATAGCTGGCCCCGGGCTGAAGTTGAAAATCCTTCCTCCCGGCCGCCCGGCCAAGAACGCGGACACGCTTGTTTCATTGGGTGTGGACACTAGCATCCTCCTTTAGTACCGCCCATGTGCACCTGGGAAAATTTCGGGCACTCGGGCCAAAACCAGGGATTCCATGGACCCGAGGCACAGGGATTAAGGCAAGAGTTCCTTCCTTGATGATTGTTGCCATGGGTCTCATCCTTGATACCGCAGCTATCGGTCGGGAAACTCCACGCTTGAGAACAAGGCGACCAGCGATCGACTTTACCTGCGGGAAAAAGGTACTCTATGTCACCCGCACCAGGAAAGTCAAACAGGCCGGCCAAGCGGCATAAGGCGCGGCGATTTGCCGGTTTAATGGCAATTCGCGTGACAGGTAAAACACCGCGCAAGCTATAAAGCAATTTCAGCCTTGGCATTCAGCTCGTCAGTTCGCGCGGTCTGTTATGGAAACAACGCCTT
>JAJXZM010000446.1 GCA_021780055.1 Acidobacteriota bacterium | reverse complement strand
CAACTCGCGAAATGAAAAGTCGCCCCCGCGAAAATCAAGGTCGAAAGGAGTCTGGCTGGGAAGGTGTACTCCGGCGGACGAGATGATGGCAAGCCTGGAATGCGCGAGCGGCTTCGAAAGCCGCGCACCCCGTGCCCAATCCACTGTCCGGAAGGGATAGGTCTCGACAAAAAGGCGGTGAGTCAGTTTGAGGTCTTCAAGACGCGCCATGATGGGAAAAGACCAAAGAAGCGGGCTTCATCTGGAATTTCGCACGAACCGGCAGGACCGCTGTTCGTCTTCCCACCCGTTCCGCAAAACGGCAAAGTGGAAGCAGCACGCCTATTGAAGGCTGACCAGAGGGTTTGAAGAGGCGGGAGTTTCCTCTACAGCCTCGACGGTATCCGTCACGCGGCCCGCAGCCTTGTCCGCTACAAAGCGTTCAATTTCCTCGAGCAATGCCGGAACAATTTCCTCTTCGGTCACGCGCCGGATGGCCTTGCCCTGGCGGTAAATCATTCCGTTGCCGCGCCCGGCGGCAACGCCCAGATCGGCTTCGCGAGCTTCGCCCGGCCCGTTCACAGCACAACCCATCACGGCCAGAGAAAGCGGCATCTTGATGTGAGCAGTGGCCTGCTCAATTTCTCCCGCGATCTTAAACAAGTCCACTTCCAGCCGCCCGCAGGTGGGGCATGCAATCACCACCGGGCCGCGGCTGCGGAGTTCCAGGGCCTTCAACATTTCGTAAGCAACACGAACTTCCTCTGTGGGATCTGTGGCCAGCGACACGCGAATCGTATCGCCAATGCCATCCGCAAGCAGCATTCCCATGCCCACGCAGGATTTTATGGTGCCGGAGAACTGCGTCCCGGCCTCGGTAATTCCAAGATGAAACGGATAATCGCAGCGATTGGCCAACAACCGATAGGCCGCCACGCACAACTTGACGTTTGAAGATTTCAACGAAACGATCGTGTCGCTGAAGCCAAGGTCTTCCAGGATTCGGATGTGATATTCAGCGCTCTCCACAATCGCTTCCGGAGTCGGAAACCCGTATTTCTCCAGCAACCGCCGCTCCAGCGAACCGGCGTTGACGCCGATCCTGATCGGTACTTTCTGCTCCTGGGCGCGCCGCACCACTGTGCGGACTTTTTCGGCGTCGCCAATGTTGCCCGGATTGATTCGCAGCTTGTCAATCCCTGCGTCGAGGGCCATCAGTGCAAATTTATATTGGAAATGGATGTCGGAAACCAGCACGGAATCCGGACATTTCTTCCGGATGTCTTTCAGCGCTTTTGCGGCCTCAATGTCGGGCACGGCCAGGCGAACAATTTCGCATCCCGCCTGCTCCAACTGCTGAATCTGCTCGACTGTCTTCTCAACGTTGCGCGTGTCCGTCTTGGTCATGGACTGAACCACGACCGCCGCATCGCCGCCGATTGTGTACCGGCCCACTTTGACCGGCCGAGTCTTCCGCCTTTGCGGGAAATGTTCTTTATCGCTGAAATTCACAGTTTTGCCCCTGCTTAGGATTTCGTCCAGCGTTGCCAGCCTTCAGGAAGGCCGCAACGTTTTGATAATATCGTTATACATCACAAAAGCAAAAAGCAGGACGATCAGCACAACGCCCACCTGAATCACCCGCTCTTTGACCGCCAGGCTAAGGTCGCGCCGCATCAATCCTTCTATCGCCAGCATGAAGATGTGCCCGCCATCCATCACCGGAATCGGCAACAGGTTGATAATACCCAGTTGCAAGCTGATGAACGACACAAAAAGCAGAAGGTCCGCGATGCCACGGCGATAAGCTTCGCCCGAAATCTGGGCGATTCCAATGGGCCCTGCCAAAGATCGGGTTGACATTTGGCGGGTCACAATCTTGCCCAGAACATCAAACGTTTCCAGAAAATTCCTGTAATTCGCTCTGACAGCATATTCGAACGCCAGAGCAAACGGCAGCTTGCGAATCACATATTCGTTTTGACGAGGCGTAACGCCGATTCTCCAGGCTTTCAGGCCCATCACGTCCGTGTAAGTCGGCTTCGTGTGAACCTGAAATTCCTTCCCGTCGCGCAGCACGGTCAGGTCGATAGGCCCCCCCTTGCCGGCGCGCAATCTCTCGATCAGGACAATCCAGTAGTAGATGGGCTGGCCGTTCAAACCGACAATCTGGTCACCAGATTTCAACCCCGCCTGGCTGGCCGGCTGGCCGGGTTCCACCTCGTCGACCACGAAGGGAACGTAGGGATACCACCCGGCGACGCCCGCGCCGTCCTGGCCCTCAGCGTGGGGAGTCAGGCTCAGGTGCAATACCTGGCCTGCCCGGTCAACAATAAGAGGAATTGGATGCGCAGCTCCCGTGAGGACTTTGAACTTGATGTTCTGCCACCGGGGATCTTTGATGCCATCAAACTGAACCACCCGGTCTCCCGGCTGAAGCCCGGCTTCAGCCGCCGCCGAGCCCGGATCGACCGCGCCGATAACCACGGGCTGGTCCTCGTAGGCCGGCTTCTGGAAATGGAACATGTAAAGCCCGGACAGGACGGCCACCGCCAGGACAAAATTCATCATGGGGCCCATCAGGATGATCACAAATCGCTGCCATCGCGGGCGGCCAAGGAACTCTCCCGTATCCCCTGTCAGCAAGGCCGTTGGATCATCACCCGCCATCTTGACGTAGCCGCCGAGAGGCAGGATGCTGACCCGGTAATCGGTCCCGCCACGCACAAATCCAAACAGGCGCTTGCCGAAACCCAGGGAAAACGTCAGGACACGTACGCCGAACGCTTTTGCCGCCAGAAAGTGGCCCGCCTCATGGACA
>JAJXZM010000419.1 GCA_021780055.1 Acidobacteriota bacterium | reverse complement strand
GCCGGCCCACGCTGGTCGCCGCATTCTGGAAACAGGCGGAGTTGTTCTGAGTGTCACTATATTATGTAATCCTCTTTAGATGGCCTGGACAGAGGGCAACGCGCCCAGCTTGCCGCCCTGATGGTTGACTGCGAAACTGATCTTGGAGGCTACTTTACTCGTTTGCCGTACCACAAGCGATTGAGAAAAGCAGCCTTAGGGGCGGCTGGTAATGAACGAATGCTGAAAAGAAAGCTTGCGGCAGTGCATGACGCACTCTATAAGCTGATGAACATACCAAGTATTTCAGTAATCACTGACGATCACATTGCCCGACGAAAAGTTGAAGTGTACAGACTCACCTTGATTGACCTAGAGACCTACCTAAAAAATTTAAGTCCGCTCCTCAAACCAAGTCATTTTTTCGGCTATGAATTGCCAGAACCAGAGTCGGTTAGGTTTCCTGACCTCGTAGGCCTTCTCAAAACTCCTGGGTTTCATGTAACCCCTGCAAATCCTGTGGCCCCGTGCATGGTCAGACTTTACTGGTTCTTTCGGCATGGTTGTGGCATTTCAGGGGACCAGTCCGAAGTCAGAGTAGCCCTGCTTCGAAATGCCTTTTGGAAAAAATTCAATATTTCGTCTGTCGAATATAGGAACAGGTTTGATCGCGAGTCTGCTGAACCTGCAGGTTGCCCAGCCGTGATAGAGGCCGTTCGACGTTATTCCGCAAAGATGCCTTCCAAGTAAACATTCGCCAAAAATTTTTCTCGGCGTTTCTTTTACACCTCTACTCCAATGAACTACATTCTGACCCGGAGGATGATCATGACTACTAAGAAACTACTCCGGGAGAAGGATGTTTATGCAGAATACGGCCTCACCCTCGCGTGGCTGCGGAAGATGCGTCTTTTCCGCAAAGGTCCCCCATTTTTGAAACTCAATCGCGCGATCTACTACCGCCGGGAGGACATAGACCGGTGGTTGGAAGCCCAGCGGGTCGAGACTTTATGAACAATCCAGTTAAGCTCTCCTGCGAAGCTATCGCTACAACCTTCCTAGGTGCGCCTATCAAACGTGTGGGCGACGAACTCCATTTTCTGTGCCCACGCCACGACGATCACAGACCGTCGCTCACCATCAATCGCCGAAAAGATGTTTGGCTCTGTGGACCATGTGGCGCCAGCGGAAATGCCTGGCAGCTTGGGGCTTTTCTGTTTGGGCTCGACCCGGGCGCGAAGAAAGCGATTCGCGAAAAGCTTAGCCAACTGGGCCTGCTTGCCTCGTCGGCATCCAAAGGCAAGATCCGTGCAATCTATGACTACACGGACGAGAACGGCAAGCTTCTCTTCCAGGTCGTCAGGTTCGAACCGAAAAACTTCTGTCAGAGGCAACCGGATGGCAAAGGGGACTGGATATATCACCTGCAAGGTGTGCGGCGCGTGCCCTACAAGCTTCCAGATCTGTTAAGAGCGGAGTTCGTGCTGATAGTAGAAGGCGAACGAGATGTTGAAACAGCTATGGAACTCGGGTTCGCTTCCACCTGTAATCCAGGCGGCGCCGGCAAATGGCGCCCGGAGTATTCAGAATACTTTCGAGGCAAAAAGGTGGCAATTATTGCGGACGCTGACGACGCTGGCAGAAAGCACGCGCGACTCGTCGCACGAAATCTTATTGCAGTAGCAGACTCTGTGAAGGTGATCGAATGCCTATCGCTAAAGACTTAACCGATTGGGAAAAGCTTGGGGGAACTCGGGAGGAACTGGAGAAGATTGTGAATTCGACTCCTCAACTCACTTCTGATGACCTCAAACAAGAGAGTTCGCAAATGACCGAGTCTGATCCGGGTCAAAGATGCAACAAGCGAGCGAGCGATAGCGGAAGTGGCAAGGCATCAGTGGCAACCGTCCTCGTCGCGCTCGCCAAACACGCTGAAATGGATCTGTTTCACACGCCCGATCTCAAAGCTTTCGCGACATTCAAGGTCGACGGCCATTATGAAACCTGGGCTTTGAAATCTAGAGCTTTCAAAAACTGGTTGTCGAAATTGTATTTTGAGAGCACCGGCAAGGCAGCGAATTCCCAAGCGTTACAGGATTCGATGAATGTCCTCGATGCCGAAGCTCAATTCCACGGACCAGAACGTGAAGTATACGTCCGAGTTGCCGGGCATGATGGCAGGATTTATTTGGATCTGTGTGACGACAGGTGGCGCGCAGTTGAAATAGCTCCCGGCGGATGGCGCATCACAGAAAACCCTCCGGTGCGATTTCGGCGGTCAGCAGGGATGCAGCCCTTGCCGGAGCCAGTGAAGGGAGGGAAATGGGAAGACGTACGGAGTTTTGTTAACATTCAAAGTTATTCCGATTTTGTGCTCCTTTCCTGTTGGTTAATCGCTGCGCTCCACCCCAGTAGGCCGTATCCAGTCCTTGATTTAAAAGGAGAACAGGGTACCGCAAAGACTACCCTCTCCAGGATCGCCAAAGCGCTTATAGATCCTTCTAAAGCCTGCTTGCGAACGATGCCGCGAAATGAACGGGATCTAATGATCGCAGCGAACAATTCCCACATCCTTGGGTTCGATAATGTCTCGTTCATTCCGCCATGGCTCTCGGATGCCTTTTGCATGCTTTCTACTGGAGGAGGATTGTCAACTCGAGAGCTTTACACCGACGATGAGGAAGTAATCTTCGACGCCAAAAAGCCTATCGTGGTGGATGGCATCGGCGAGCATGCAGTGAAAGGTGACCTGATCGACCGCATAATTATGCTTAGGCTCTTGCCGATTCCAGAGGGAAAGAGAGAAGAAGAGGAAAAATTCTGGCGACGCTTTGAATCTGCACATCCAAGGATTCTTGGCGCATTGCTTCACGCCGCGTGTGTGGCTCTCCGCAGACTTCCTTCGGTCCATATTGACCAAAAACCACGGATGGCGGATTTTGCAGTTTGGGCAACTGCTGCGGAGGAGGGCTTTGGTTTTCAGAATGGCGCCTTTCTGAAAGCCTACCGGTCGAACCGGGCTGAAGCTAACCACGTAGCTCTTGAATCTACTCCGCTAGCCATGGGACTGCTTATCCTGCTGAACAATAAGGAGATGCCCTGGGACCCCACAACGCCGGAGCTTCTTGAGGAATTGAATACTCGCGCAGACGAGGATGCAAAGAAGCAACGTTCCTGGCCCCGAAATGATAAGGCGCTCTCAAACGGCCTCGAACGAGCGGCCCCAAGCTTGCGGGCTGCTGGATTCAACGTCGAGCGTGGGAGTCGTGAACCGGGAACCGGCCGGCGGATTTGGCGTTTTAGTCAAATACCTTCGGGACACTCACAATCTTCACAAACCCAAGCTGAGTCGCCCGCAGATGACGGGTTAGATCCTTCTTATGTTCAAGGATCCTCTGGATCGCTTCCAGAGGCACTCCTTGTTGGTGGCACAAATGAGGGGCCGCATGAGGGTTGTGAGGGTCGTGAGTTTGAAAACGAACCTTCTTACGAAAACGAGGGAGATGACAGTTCCGGCCTCCAATTTTGAAGTTATCCTGCATTTCGAGATCCTAAGCCTAAGAGGCTGACTCGGGAACAAACCCCGAGGTTAGGAGATAGAACCTTGAGCTCGGTCATCAAAATTGTCGAAGAACTGCAAGCAAGAGGGATTCGGTTCCGTCTAGAGGCTGGCAAGATCAAAGCATCCGTAGCGGGCAAGGTTCTTCAATACAGTGAAATTACGCATCCAGAATCCGGATACGGCATCGTGACCAAGTATCCAGAATCCGGACACGGCATCGTGACCAAGTATCCAGAATCCGGATACGGCATCGTGACCGGGTATCCAGAATGTGGATAGTCGGTCCCCGCGGTACCTTCCGCTCTTTTCATTTCAAGGCCGTGCAGGTCATGAACGCGCGGTATCCAGATTATGGATAGGGGAGCATTCTGACTGGGCACCAACTGCAAACCATCTTTGCTCACTCGCGACTTCTGTCCCATGACCGCTTTCGCGGGCACAGGTTCTCGGCCATCGGCATGGGCACTCGATCCCTGCAGTAACTGCAGGGCCATGAGTTGCCCCAGTAACAATCCTCATTCGGCATTCCAAACGCCGAAAATCACTGCAAGGATAACTTCCGAGTTGGCCGCATACGCATGGAACCAGGGGCTGCACATCCGCTGGTGGGCCGTTACGCGTCAACTTGACCCAGACTGCACAAGTTCCGAGGGGCCCGTCATCCGATCACAGTCGGTATAGGCGGGATCGCAAACGTGGCAAAGCAAGAGTTTGTACTAGGTGTCCTCAACGCAAGGCGTTGTTAGTCCCCGTCCGCACCATCCTCGGGGAAATATGCTCTAAGCCACGGCGTAAAAAAGCAGCGGATTGGGGCCCTGCTGAGAAAAGGGCGCGGAAGTGGCTTGCGGTGCAGCGGGCCAAGCCTTCCCCATAGTTCGCGCGGGGCGAGTTGCGGGCAGGGGATGCGCGCACCGGCTTTAGGGCCGTTGCAGTAGCTTTGCGTCTGGCACATACTGTTCGTAGTAGAGCCTTCAAAGGGCCGACATACGCGGTTGCACGGGAGGTGACTCGGCGTCGTGCTGGAGACCGCGAAAAACATGTCGGGAATACCTGCCGCAAAGTTGAGGCACGAGACCGCACGCATGCGGCGCTGGAGTTGGCGGAGGCTGTGAAGGCGGAGTGAGAATGTTGTCAATCGCTATCTGATTGGGACTGTTCCATCAAGAAAGGCGCTCGCACAATCGAATTGCCAGTTGGTGTCTCTCTTCGCGCCGGAGAATTTCTGCAACGTACAGCCTGGCGCCTCGGGTGCCACTGCGGCGTTATAGAACACGGTTCGCGGAGCCTTGATTTCCTTTGTCAACAGGCAAAAGAGCGGCAGGTAGTCCTTGCTCCCGAAAAAGAGGACGTGTTCTTCCGTATCGGCCGGGAGCATCGAGAAATCATCGTAACGATCTGATTTCCTGCGCCGCATGAACCTTTTGTCCCCGCTGGCGCTTTGGCTGAACGTTATATTATAGTCGGGCGTGAGGAAGTTAGCCCGTATCAAGCCCCATCCCGCCGAAAGAATGTAGAAATTCCGGAAGCCTAACCGTTCGGCAAGCTGTGCGTAGATGCGGGCCGTATAAAGCCGCCATGCCGGGTACAGACGGAAAGGATTCTGTCCGTCGCGGTTGTAATCAAGAAGGACATGTCTCCAGGACATGCCGTAGTCGGACGGGTCGTCAGGCCGCGCGTAAACAATTGAGTCGTTGGGGAGCAATATCTCGGGCCGGGCCACGAAGTAAACCGGCTTGCCGCTGGCGGAGCGAAGGCAGCCGGCTCCGGGCTGCTTGCGTCCCTGGCATTGAATCACGGCGATCACGTTGTCCTCCCCATTACCTCAACGACTCGTTCTAGTTGGTCGAGGCAATCCGGATCGTATTCCTCGTCCACATGATTTGAATTCCACAGCCCTGATTTCTGCACCTTTTCTCTGTCGCAGAAATGCCCGAGCCAGTCCTGCGATGGCAAATCGAGCGAAGGCCTGTCGCAGTTGCTCAGAAGAGCGATGGCATTTCTCTCGATATAGCCGCGGAGGCTCTCCGGGCCGGGTTCGTCATTAACGGCAAGCCAGAGAAACGGCATCCTGCCGATGATCTGGCTGACTTCGCGCTCCATGGCCTGTTCGGTCTTTCGTATATCGGCGGCTGCGGAATTTCCTTGTCCCCACGTCGGAAAATCGTAACCGTCCCGCCCAATAAGCGCCGTGCCGACGATAAGCCTGAAAATCGAGCCTCTGTGATTACCCCCTCGGCTCCTCACCCTGCCCTTGTGTTGGGACAGGCGAGTCCAGAGCTTCGTGCCAGAACCTGCTTTGAGAACATGGGTGCCCACACGCACGATCCTTGGTCCGTTTCCCGTGTCCGTCCGGTTTTCACCGGCTTCGCGGAAAAAATACACACCCCGCTTCGGCCATTTCATGCGGCCGGAACAATCCTCCAGCATGCGGGCGCTGCCGATATTACGTTCAAGCTTGTCGAGGATTGCGTAGAAGCGAACGAGGTGCTGGTGCCGTTCTTCGGTCGCGGTTCGGAGACGTTTTGTGGAATTGCGTGGCATGGTCAGACACTTATTCGTAATACGCGGACAAAAAAGAAGCAAGTCAGGTCTCGCCGGATGGCGAAGAGAAGGACATGCTTCCTGCCGGGAAACGGCCTATGCCATGCCGTCTCCCTCGGCAGGCGTCACTTCCACGCTGGTTTCGGAAGCGCCGAATCCATGAATGAAATCAGCCGCGCGCTGGGCGTGGGCAGCAGCGGTGAATGCGGCCAGGTTGTCGTTCTTGAGGGCCTGCAGCCAGTTCGCAATATAGGCGACGTTCTCCTCGATCAGGTCCGGTGCAAGTTCGAGATCGGCACAAAGGAAGGCCGCGCCCAGTTCGGCCACGAGTTCTTCCATGGCGTAGCCTTCCGAACCGAAGCGTTTGCCAAGGTTCATCGCCAGACTCTTCGCAAGGAGCGCGGCTCTGACAAAAGCTTGCAAAGGAATCCGAGGGATGATGGAAGGGAGAAAAAACAAACGGTGGAAGGTGGAGTGAAGAAAGAACGGCAAAGACGAATAGGGTGAAGGGGAAGAACACGAACAACAAGAACAAGAAGAAGGGCAACAACAGGATGATGAAGATGGTGATGGTGGCTGACTACGCGGCGTGTGGGATCAATTGGAAGCCGCGAGGTTCACGGGACGGGGTACGAATGGGATGGAGAGTTGATTGTGGTTGACGTGATTCCGTTGTTGTAACATAGATCGCAATGCGTCTCGTCGCATAGATATGAGAGAGGAAGCCTCCACATGACATCCGTTCCGCGTGCGTCTCGGGAAGTAGACGGTAAGGGCCGGACGATACGCGAGCTGCTCGCCGGCCGAAAATATTCGATTGACTACTATCAGCGTGAATACAAGTGGCAGCAGAAGCAAGTTGCAGAGCTTGTTGAGGATCTCGGGGGGAAGTTCCTCGAATCTTACGAGGAGGGACATGAACGCAGCGCGGTGGCTGAGTACGGCCACTATTTCCTGGGCTCAATTATCATCAGCGATAAGGACGGTCAGAAGTTCATTATCGACGGCCAGCAGCGCCTAACCACGCTAACGCTGGTGCTAATTTACCTGCACCATGAACTCAAAGACGCGGAGCAAAAGGGGCAAATAGCTGATCTGATATTCTCCCAGAAATTCGGCAAGCGTTCGTTCAATCTGGACATACCGGATAGGACCTCTTGCATGGAGGCGCTCTACGCAGGGGAAGAATTCACCGAGGCCGATCCACCCGAGTCAATCGCCAACATCCTGGCACGTTACAACAATCTGGAGGAACTATTTCCCGAGGAACTGAAAAACAGCGCACTCCCATACTTCGTGGACTGGCTGATCGAAAACGTGCACCTGGTTGAGATCACAGCATATTCTGACGAAGATGCTTACACGATTTTCGAGACGATGAACGATCGGGGCCTGTCGCTTACGCCTGCCGACATGCTCAAGGGCTATTTGCTTGCCAACATCACGGATGCTGATCGGCGCACCTCGGCAAGCCGTGCGTGGAAGCAACACATGCAGGCATTAGCAGAAATCGGCAAGGACGAGGATGCTGACGGAATCAAATCGTGGCTTCGCAGCCAGTACGCCGAGAGCATCCGAGAGCGCAAGCGCGGAGCCGCCCCGCAGGACTTCGACCTGATCGGCACTGAGTTTCACCGTTGGGTGCGCGACCACCACGAACGGCTTGGCCTCAACGGCAGCGCAGATTTCGCCCGCTTCATTGAACGCGACTTTGCCTTCTATGGCGGCTGGTACGAACGGCTGCGGCTCGCAGCCGAAACACTCACACCTGAACTTGAATGTGTTCACTACAATGCCCAGCACAATTTTACACTTCAATACCCGGTACTTCTTGCGACACTTCGGAAAGAGGACGATGAAGCGGCCGCTCTGCGTAAGCTGGGGGTAGTCGCAGCGTACCTAGACATCCTGATTCACAGGCGGATATGGAACTGGCGTGCGATTGACTACTCGACCATGCAGTATGCGATGTTTGTGGTTATGCGCGACGTTCGCAATAAGAGCGCTGAGGAGCTGGCCGAACTTCTGAAGGAACGTTTGAATGCTGAGACTGAGACCTTCGCCAGTAACGACCGTTTTTATCTGCACGGCACGAATGGTCGTCAGATTCACCGGCTGCTCGCGCGTATGACTGACTTTGTGGAAACCCGCTCCGGCCAATCCTCGCGGTACTCGGAGTACGCTCAACGCGGGAGGAACGGATATGAGATCGAGCATGTCTGGGCCAACCATCCTGAGCGGCACACCGACGAATTTTCACACCCGAGAGAGTTTCAGGAGTATCGGGACCGCATCGGGGACCTCCTGCTCCTTCCCAAGAGTTTCAATGCGAGTTACGGGGACTTGCCCTACAGCGAGAAACGGGAGCATTACGTGGGTCAGAATCTACTTGCCAAGAGCCTGCACGAGCTTGCTTACGACCACAATCCCGGCTTCAGGCGCTTCATCGAGGAAAGCAGCCTGCCGTTCCGCGCGCATAAGGAGTTTCGCAAGGCGGACCTTGACGCACGGCAGACTCTTTACCAGAAGCTCGCGGAACGAATCTGGAGCCCGGACCGTCTCGCCAAAGAGGCGGTAGCCTGACCAAGATGGATAGTCATTCGGCCAATTCGAAGGCAGAGTAGCGGTAATAGTAGTAGTGACGGTGTCGAGCTGCTCGGACGGGCCCGGAACAAGGGTCACGGGCGGGCCGCGGAAGACGAAACTGTGCCCGGCATGCCTGGCGGTCATGCCGTAGTAGCCCGACAAGCGGATTGAGGATTACTTTAGGAGTGAGTGATTCTATACCGTCATCTCTCCATCAGCGACGGACGCGAGATGAAGTTGTAATGTTGGTCAGTGATAGCTCCAAGTAAGGCTGGCCTGTTTCCTTAAATCAGCGTCGTAGAGAATGAAGCCGTCGGTGTCTTCGGGCTGACTCAGCATAAAGATTAACTCCGACCTTCCGCCGTTATCATAGTCACCTGCGTCGAGCAGGGTGAGGAAGGACCCGAATCGCCGGGCGTTCCCTTTCGCAGATACAAAGTACCAGGGATTGGAGAGCGGATCGTTCGGGTCGTCAACGTAACCACAGTCCCCAGCGTCCAGCGAGGTTTCAACCAGAAATGACCCTTTGTTCGATTCGTATGGGTCAATAAGCTCGAGTGACGAATCTGGAAATCTCCAGTCGTGCTGCAGGATCTTTTCGTCCTTACAGCGATTAACATGGGGGAAATCGCGCCGAAACGCCGCACGAACTAGCATTGCAACCCTTTCCGGCAATCGAGTAGCCGGCTTCCAGCCATCTCGATCACGAAAATACGGCTTCGAAACCACGACGAGCGGACGTCGCGTTTTCCCCGGTCCCATTGCCATTAAGCCTGCGAACTTTTGGGACGGCCGTCCAACGATTGGGATCGCCGCCCGTGGCGTCGTAATTAGCTGGACTAAGGTCAGAAATCCTTCACTGTACCTGGGTGTGCTTCCCTCTGGCGCTGCATGGCTCTTCACTTGGCCAAGACTTCTACCATCAAAAGCGACGGTCCATGTCATTTGGCCAGGAATTGGGGAATAGTCAACGTCTCGCCATGCCGAACCGACTTTCTCAAAGGCTGGCCTGATAATTCGGTTGTGCGCAACGCCTGGCTCCCAATTGGCCATTTCCACGCGCGCATCGTCCAATATCCCAATATATATTTTGGGGTTGCTCGTGGCCTGCGCGCCCTTGGCGGAAAGAAGTTCAGTGAGAGCTAACGTTGAAAGCAACGCCCCGATCAACGCCACACATACAATGGAGCCCTTGCACTTCTTCAGTTCAGACGTTCGGAGCGGTTTTGACGAGACCTTAAGAGTCACTCGAACATTGTCTTCAAAACATTTCCTTCTAGCAAGAAATTTGAAGAGTTATCAACACGAGGGGGCAGCAGACTTCGCTACGTTAGCCCGACCCGCGTATTCCAGGCAGAGCACTTGGGTGTATCGTCGGTTTTTAGGATACTAGCCGCTGCCGGGTGCAAGTACCACCACTAAATACGTACTTGCAGCCCGAGTTGTCCATCAACGCCCGGCTTGCGATCAATTCGGATTGGGTCAGTCGCATCAGTCGAAGTCGTTGTACTCGTTATCGTCATCGTGGTTGTCATAGTCATGGTCTTCGACATGGTCGTTACCATGATGATGGCCGTCATGGCGGTGATGGTGTTGGTGGTGCTGCTGATGATGATGATGGCAGTGGTGCTCCCCGCGTGAGGGATCGTTCCCGGATGGCCGGGACTACAGGCCCGGCGAAGCCCGCCTTGCGGGCGGCGTAGAGCCCGACCGGCGCAAGCCGAGCACGCCCACGATATATAAGGACTTTGAGAGGCATGATTTTTGTCAATAGGGGGATAAGTAGAGGGGTGGATATGCCGAGGAGGAGCGGAACCAAAATAAACAGCCTGAAAGTCTATAATGACCCATGGAATATACGTTTTTCGACGGTCATGCCTATTTGATAGTGTTTTTCGACGCACGACAGTTGATTTTCGACGGTTGGTCGGGTTATAGTGTTTTTCGACGCCATGCCTTAAAAATAGGCGTTTTTCGACACACGAGAGGTGAATTTCGACGATGCACATTGATGTGGAAGGATTGAACGTCTTCCAGGGGGATATGCTTCCGGATGAAACCAGACTGGTCGGCTGGGCGGCGCTGAAGCATGCGCTCGGGGTTCAGGGGCCTGTGCGCGGTTCGGCGTGCGTGTCGGCAAAGCATGTCAGCGGCAGTACGCGGGAAGATGGTCGATGGCGCGTTTTCGACAAACGATACTGGCCCGGCGACACTTTCGCGGATCACCTTGCGTTTGCGCTTCGCCACGAGACTCTCGATCTGCTCCTGCTGAAGCGGATTTTCGATGCTGTGG
>JAJXZM010000539.1 GCA_021780055.1 Acidobacteriota bacterium | reverse complement strand
CCGTTGCGAAGCTGGTAGTAGGAGGCTGTTCCGCCGGCGGTTTCAATGTACCGGTTCTCGTCAAACTCTGAGACGCCCTGCGATGTCATCTGCCCGCCCAGCCACCGGGTCTCCTCGGTCAGGCAAACGTGCATGCCGGCCTGTGCGGCAGCGAGCGCCGCCGACGTGCCGCCGGTGCTGCCTCCCACCACCAGCACATCGCAAGTCTCCGCGAGGGGGTGTGCAGGTGCAGCAAGGTTCAGCACCGCAGTGGAAGCCGGCCGGTCCGCGCGAACTTTTTCCACATCGAGCAGTTGGAAGGTTTTCTGTCCGTGCAGGCTCACGGGCCGATTCAACACTCCCGCAACAACCGGGATGGCAGCAAGCAGCCACAGCACGCGTCTTCGCTTCCGCAAGCGGAAGATCGGGATATCCATTTCCCCACCCATACATCGAGTAGTCTACTCCGGAAATGCGGTGATCCACCCAGGCTTGCACGATTGCCCGGCGCTGGGCGGACGAGGCAGGACCTTATCCCGCGGGGGCGTCTTCTCGACCGGAGTGCGAAGCAAATGCCAGCGCGTTATGCCAGGTTCATCTTGTGCAACAGGGCAGTAAATCGTGGGTCAGCACGGAGCGGGTCCAGGAAACAGTAGCTCTTGATGGGAACCATCATGGGATCACGCGCGTCAACGGCTCGATCCATCCAGGCAAAAGCGTCGTCTATTTCACCCAGCCCGAAGTGAATCCAGGCGAAGCAGGTGGGGGGAAGGTAGCTTTGTTTGGCAATCTCGTGGAAGCGCTGAAGCAAGGCTCGCGCTTCGACGGTTTGCCCGGCTTGTGCAAGCGCCAGTCCAAGCCATTCGAGCATAGTGGGAGAATTCCCGGAAAGTTCCGCGGCCCTCTGGAGCGCGGGGATCGCTTCCTTAAAGGCGCGCTGCATGGTGCGGACTTGCCCCAGCGCACAGTAACCCATAAAGTTGGTCGGGTCGAGTTCGATCGCCCGGAGCGCTTGCTCCACGGCGCGGTCGAATTGGCGAGCGAACCAGAGCATGACGCATAGCCAAACATTCATGGGCACTGACAGAGGATCCGACTCGATGGCACCTTCAAGCTCTCGGATCGCTTCCTCAAGGCGGCCTTGCGGCATCAATCCGCTGAGCGCGTACCTGAATCTTACCACCGGCGAGAGACGGCTGAGTTGCAAGGCCAGTTGCATTTCGCGCTCGACCTCCCGCCAATTGTAGTCGAGTTCCTTGCGATACATGCCGATTAGAGCGTGCGTATCGGCCAGGTTGTTGTCAATTTCCACCGCCCGCAAGGCATAGAACAGCCCCGCCGAGCACGCTTCCCTTGGTGGCGCAAATCCATAGAAACCCAAATACCAGTAAAGTTCCGCCAGACCGTCGTTCGGGAGCGCGAAGTTGGGGTCGCGCGCCAGGGCTTCTTCAAAATACTGTCTGGCCTTGGCCATATCTTCCGGCGTGTACTTATTGAGATGGAAGCGGCCCAGGAGAAAGGCATTATAAGCCGCGGGGTCTTCCGTCGGTTTCCTGGCGACGTGGCCACCCGCCACACCGGTGCGCATTTTGCCGGCAGCCGACGGGATATGAGCGGCAATAGCCTGCGCGATAGAACCTTGCAGAGCAAAGACGTCGCACAACTCGGCATCGTACCTCTCGGCAAATAAGTGAGCCTGGTCTCTGGCCTGTATGAGCTGCACATTGATTCCAACCCGGCCATCAGTCCTGCGTACCCCGCCTTCCACAACGTAATCAACTCCTACTTCGCGGGCGATCCTGGACACATCCTTGTGGCTGTGCTTGTAATGCATGGCCGTGGTGCGTGCAATTACAGCCAGGTGCTCCGGCGCCAGGTTTGCCAGCGCAGTGATGATTTCGTCCATCATCGCATCGCTGAAGTATTCTTGCTCCGGATCGCCGCTCAAGTTCACAAACGGCAGCACGACCAATCGAGCCCTCTTCTTCGAGGCGTCTTCCAGGGGGCCAGCGGCCTCGGTGACCGTCCCCAGAAAGCGATAGCCGCGCCGGGGCAGGGTTTCGATAAAACGGGGATGCTCGGCGGAGTCGCCCAGTGCTTCACGTAAGCGTGCAACAACCGTGTTCAGGTTATTGTCGAAATCAACAAAAATGTCTTCTCGCCATAAGCGTCGTTGCAATTCCTCTCGAGTGACAATTTCTCCGGGATGCTCAAGCAGTAAGGCCAGGACCTGAAAGGCCTTTTCGCGCAGGCCGATTCTGTTCCCACGTTTATAGAGTTTTCCGCAGGACAACTCGACTTCGAAGCAGTCGAAGCGAACCGTGGTGGCCATTACAAGACTCCGGCGAGCCCTCTGACTGCAGAATACGCCCCACCAAATTCATAGTCAAGTGGCCTGTTTTCGGAGAGTTATCTGGAAATACAAATGTAAGGCGAAAACAATCCAGAGTCTATTTATTTGCGGGCGCCGTCCCGTTACGATCATCTCGAAAATACTCAAAAGGAGGCAACCACCATGCGAAGCAAAGACACACTGATTACGTTTGCATGTCTGCTGTTCGGCCTGTGCCTTGCCGCCCAAGTGGCTAAAGCACAGGCGCCGTGTACCCTGGAAACGATGACGGGTACGTATGCGTTCTACGACAAAGGATCCAGCCTGGTTCTGGATCTGACGGCTAATCCATATCCCGTCCATTGGGCGGGAGCGGTGGCACCCTTTGTCGCCGTCGGCGAAATAACATTCGGGCCGGACGGGGTCGGCGATGGGTTCTATTGGATTCGGGTCGGATCACTGAATGGAGGCTTCGATCCCGTTCCCGTGAGAGTGACGATCACCGAGATGAATCAGGACTGCACAGGGAAGTACCGATATTCGGTGACCTTACCGGGAGCCTCGTCGGCCACGCTGATCGAGGAGCGCTTTGTCCTGATTAAAAATGGCCAGCAGTTCAGCAGCGTTCCCACTTTCATTGGTGAAAGTGGCATACCGACGCTGGCATGGCTGGGCAGCGGGCAGCGCATCCGCAAGCCCAGTGAACCCCTGGACACTTGTGGGCTGCAGACCGGACAGGGGACCTACCTCGTCAGCGCTGAAAACATCGTCTCTCCCGATGAGAAGATAGGATTTGCAGATACCGTGTTGATCCGTATGGACGTCACATCAAATGGCGACTACACGGGCATGCTCTACGAGAAGTTCGGCCCGATGCCGGTGGAACTTCCGGTATCCGGCGCGTTCCTGGTGAGTCCCAATTGTTCGGTTTCGTGGGACCTCAACCTCGTGATCAACGAGGCTCCCGCTAAGGTTGAGATTAGGGGAGTGATCTTCAACCAAGGTAAGAACTTTTATGGCCTCGTGGTGGACAATGGGGTGTACTCGTCCTTCGCTCAAGGGGTTCGTGTCAGCCCTTAGCCTGATCCCGGGCACGCTCCTCCTGGTAGTTGGGAACGCGAAACGAGGCTGTTAAGAGTGGGGGCCGGACACTTGATGTCACACAGTTCGGCCCCGCACACTCCCGAAAATTCTTTGACTCCGTTCCGGCAGGGAGTTTGGCTGTGTTCACCATTCGTTTCTTGCAGGCGCGGGGAAGACCGAGAAACCATCTTCCGCAAGCGAATCGTCGAGATATCCATTCCCCCGGCCATACATCGAGTAGCCTACTCCGGAAATGTGGCCAGACGGTTGATTGAGTCAAAGCCTCATGCGGAGATGCAAGATTCCAACGCGGGCAACACACTCATCGCGATTTCGGCGTCGTGTGCGGCAAGGATGCCGGCATGGCTTGTTGTCTGTTTTGGCAGGCGGTTGTGGGGCGCAGCGAAGTAGCGCAGGCCGTCGCTGTTGCGGTCTGCGGCTCTTGTTTTGATCCGTCGAAATATCGCGGACCTCGCAACCGGAGGTCCGCTCTACGGTCTTCGGCAGGGGCTGTGGAACGGCCTCTAATTGATTTTAGCGGGCTGTGTAGTGGGCATAGATGATTGACGCCAACGTTCACTGCAAATAGATTTGTGTGGTTGCTCTCAATTCGGCAAAGCCTGGGGCGCTGTCGAGTTCATGGAGTGACCGTTTATGTGAAGGGGCTCGTCAAGGGGCTTCCAGCGGTTTTTACAACAAACATTCAAGCCTAATGGCAACGCTTTTAGCTATCGTGGGCACGCGGCTGAGCGGCCCGGTAGCATGGTTTTTCCGTCGGGTCTGGCGTCTGGGGCATTCATCGATGCCACTGTGATATTGCGTGTGCGACGGGAATTGCATCGCGCTTTTTCGGATTTCTCGTTGCACGATTTGAAGATGGTCGAGTGCGGCACTGTGGCGCTCGACTGTTTGAATGGTTTGAACTTGGGTTTGGCAGAGTTGCGGCAAGCCCGGTTCGTATTGAAATTTCCGGTTTGGCCGGCACAGGGGCTCGGAATTTATCCGGAGGCAAGATCATGAAGGAACCTGTTCAGATATGTTCGTTGGATTGCAACGACAAGCAAAGCACCGAAGGGGCTTCCCGCTGCGTGCTTAGCAATGAATCCATATCCTCATTCTCAACAGTGCACAGTCAGCGCCGGCTACAGAAGAGCTCTTTCACGCTGTTTACTGCGCTCAGGTGGTTCATTTGCTTTACGGCACTCATTTTGGCACCTTTGGCAAGCGCGTTTGCACAGGCCAACTTCGCATCGCTAGGCGGAGAGGTGCTTGATGCTCAAAGGGCGGCCATACCACGGGCCAGGCTGACCCTGAAATCATCCAGCACAGGTCTCCGCCGCACCACGGTGTCCAACGGCACAGGGTTCTACACATTTACCGATGTGAACCCGGGCGATTACCAATTGCGTGTAGAGGCGCCCGGTTTCCAGGGCCAATTGCTCAGCTTTGTGCTGGTGGTCAATCAGAACTTACGCGTGGATGTCTCGCTGAAGGTCGGGAGTGAGAGACAAAGTGTCGTCGTAAAAGGCGCACCGACTCCATTGCGAACAACTGACGCAACTTTGGGTGAAGTTATTGACCCCACCCTGACCAGGCAGCTACCGTTGGACGGCCGGCACGTCCTGGACCTGGCAATTCTTGCACCCGGTACGGCTCCGAACATGAACATGGGTGTCCAGGACGGAAATCAAACTCAGCTCTATTGGCGCCCTGGCCAGGGAACGGAGTTCACGGCAGCCGGCAACCGTGCCAACTCGAACTACTATCTGCTGGATGGAACGACGGATTCGGACCCAACATTCTGGACCTTGTCGCTGAGCCCGTCCCCGGACGCCATTCAGGAATTCAAGGTGCAGACAGGCAGCTATTCGGCGGAGTTTGGCGGGGCCGGCGGGGCGCAAGTCAACATGATCACCCGTTCCGGCACCAACCAACTGCACGGCACGGTTTACGAATACCTACGCAACACCGCCCTCGACGCAAGAGTCTGGAACGCAACCAAGGTTCCCCATCTTGTACAGAACCAGTTCGGCGCTTCTATCGGCGGGCCCATCCAGAAAGACAAAACATTCTTTTTCGTTAATTATGAAGGGTTCCGGTTCAGCAACCAGGTCTATCAGATAGAAACCGTGCCTACGATGGCGGAGCGTATGGGGGACTTCAGCCAGAGCGGGCAAACGATATACGACCCATTCAGCTCATCCCCCAACCCTAACTTCAACCCGGCGTTGCCCGTAAGTGCGCGCAACCCGAAAATCATCCGCAGCCCCTTTCAAGGCAATGTCATTCCGTCCACGATGATCAGTCCGGTAGCATCCGGGATGCTCCAGCTTGTTCCGATGCCGAACCTCGGGCCCGGGGCTGGCATGGGGATGGGCATGGGACCCATGTCGACGGGGGGTGATTCGAACAACTACCTGGATGTGCGGACGGCTACGCAACCTTGGGACCAGGGAACAGTCAGAATTGACCATAATTTTGGCAGGGGGGACAACTTGTTTGCCCGGTACACAGCGGAGCACGAAAGCGGTTTCACCCCGGTAAATCTGCCTGGTTTTGGGCTATTCGATGACAATATGGCGCAAAACATGACGGTTTCCTACACGCACATCTTTTCGCCGGTGATGGTCAATAATCTTTCCTTTGGCATGTCGCGCCTTTCCATGCACGAGTATTCTCAGAACAATTTCACTCATGACTATGTTGGTCAACTCGGGATTCAAGGGGTCTCCTGGGGAGGCAAGGGCTCCTGGGGCATGCCGTATTTCAACGTGCAGGGTTACAACCCTATGGGTGACTCGTTTAACGCGACGCCTGTGCAGGACTGGGATACATTTCTGAATCTGCAAGACACCTGGAGTTGGCAGAAGGGCCATCACTCGCTGAAGATTGGCGGCGGATACCTCCCCTTTTTCTGGCCCATGTGGGGCTTTTTCGAGACCCGGGGCTACTATCAGTTCACCAATGGCTTTACCACACAGACGGCCACCAATGACGGCACCGGGTCAGGCTTGGCCAGCTTTCTCCTGGGTCTGCCGGTCGTGAAGCAGCGCCAGGCCGGTGTTCCCTCGATGAATCTGAGGCAGTGGTATGGAAATGCGTATGTCGCGGATAATTGGCGGGTGACGAGCGCCACCACCCTTGACCTGGGGCTACGCTACGAATACATGAGCCCCTTGACTGATTTGGACGAGCCGGGGGCAAACCTGGTATTTCAAAACGGTCAGCTTCATTCCTTTGTGGGAGGGCAGGCAGGGACGCCAAGAGGTCTGTGGTATCCCAACGGCCTGAACTTCGCCCCACGCTTTGGCATTGCGCACCAGGTTCGCAGCCTGGGGATTGTTCTTCGCGGCGGGTTCGGCACCTTCTTTACGCCCGTCGACATGAACACCTGGTGCAATCAACGCCACAATGTGCCTTACGTCTTTGCTGAAACCCGGCAGAGCGATAATTATAACCCCAGCCTCTTCGGGTTTGACTTCGCTCCTCCCGTAATGGGTCAGACCGTCGTCGCCTTTAATGCCCTCGATCCGCATTCTCCTCCGCAGTACATTAACCAGTGGAGCTTTACCGTGCAAAAGGCTCTTCCCGGCAATGTGGTGCTGGAGGTGGGTTACCAGGGCTCGCGGGCTTACCACCTGCAGCGTTCGCATCTGATCAACAACGCCCAGCCCGGCCCCGGCCCAATCCAGCCCCGCCGGCCTTATCAGACCATTACTTTCCTGCCCGGAACTTCCTTTGCTGGTGACAACCCTGAGAACTTTGCCATCCAGAGCAGCACCTATCCCGTCTCAGCCATTAACTACCTGGAGAATACCGCCAATAGCTGGTATGACGCAGGTTGGGTTGATGTCCGCAGGGAGTTTCGGAATGGACTGACGTTCCTTGCAGATTATACGTGGTCGAAGGGTCTCACCGATGCACCTGACTTCCGCTCGTCCATGATGCAAGCCTCAATCCCCCAAAACAATTCGGATTTGGCTGCTGAGAAGGGTCTCAATGGCATGGATGTTCCAAACCGTTTTGTAGCCAGCTTGGTCTACAACGTACCAGGATGGGGAGGGCATGCTTTGCTCCATCGCCTGACGTCTGGCTGGTCCCTGGGAAGTATTTTTACCGCCGAGAGCGGCATGCCATTTACGATCATGGTTTTTGGTGACACGGCGAATGCGGGAACGCTGCTGGGGCAGAATCCTATCCGCGGCAATGTCACAGGGCAGCCCGTGTTCCCTGCTGGAACGCACACCACAGCTCAATGGTTCAATCCGGCGGCTTTCGCCGCTCCCGCTCCATACACGTTTGGCAATGCCGGCGTCAACACTGTTTTTGGGCCTGCCTTCGTGGATCTCGATCAGTCCGTGCAGCGGCAGTTTGCCATTTCCGAGCGGGTCCATTTCGTTTTCCGCGCGGAAGCGTTCAACGCTTTGAATCATAGCAACTGGGGCTATCCGAATAACATGGTGAATACCCCCCAGTTCGGTTCCATCACCATGGCCGAGGGCACTGGCCGCGAAATACAGCTCAGCGCGCGGTTTGACTTTTGATTTCTGCGCGCGAGCTTCTTCGGTAGTACTTCCCCTCAAGAGCAGCAGGCCCGAGGGACCGTTGGGGCCGATGGGTGTGCGCGGTTAGATTGACAATTTCCCAAGTCCTGGCGTGGCCCTTATGCTCGATGCAGAGTGGCATTTCGGATCTCGGAGTCACTGCCTGTGGCAATCACATCGCGCTTTCGGCGGCGTGTGCGGCAAGGATGCCGGCATGACTTAATGCCTGTTTTGGCGGACGGTTGTGGGGCGCAGCGAAGTAGCGCAGGCCGCCGCTGTTGCGGTCTGCGGCTTTTGTTTTGATCCGTGGAAAAACCGCCGACCTCGCAATCAGAGCTCGGCGCTACCTGCTGCGGTGACCTGCCGGAGGAAAAGGTTTAGCAGTGTGTCCTCTCCTCCTCGTCCCCGATGTGGCCGATCATTAACAGGAATGCCACGCCCGCCTCGACCGATGCGCCGTCCCCGGCCCCCCTGCACCCAGCATGCATGCGGCGTCGCGCATGCCCACCAGCACAGGAACTCCGCTCTCCCGGAAAACCTTCATGTCACCGCTGATTGATACGGAACTCCTGGCGCGCATCACGCGCTACTTCTCCGCCGAACCGCCCATGGCAGCGCTTCTTTCCCCTAGTAAAAATTTAGCGACTTCTTAGGAAATATTTAGGAACGCGGCGGCTTGCGAACCTGTATTGTCGGACTTGCAAGAGCAAGAACTTCTGAAATTGAAAGGAGCCTTTCATGGCAACCCAGTCCAGCGCGAACACGAACGACAAAGAATCCATAGCATTTGCCAGTGGACAGCAGTCCTCAGGAGAAATTTCCAGGGGAAGACTCAAGGGGAAAATCGCACTGATCACCGGAGGAACGAGTGGTATCGGGCTTGCGACCGCGCAATTATTTCAGAAAGAGGGCGGGCAGGTGATCGTGACCGGCCGCAATCCGAACACGGTTGAAGATGCCCAAAAGGCGCTTGGCCCCAGCGCCCTTGTGGTCAGGTCTGACGCGAGCAATCTGGCCGACACTGACGCCCTGATGAAGACCGTCGCGGAAAAATTCGGGCGGATTGACGTCCTCTTTGCCAACGCCGGTGTCACCCAATTCGCACCCATTGGGCAAGTGGACGAGAGTTTTTTCGACCGTCACTTCGATCTTAACGTTAAGGGTCTGTTTTTCACGGTGAAGAAGTCCCTCGGGCTGCTGTCCGACGGCGCCGCCGTGCTGCTGAACGCCTCGGTCGCTTCGCGCAAAGGCTTTGCAGGGGCGTCAATCTATTCGGCGACCAAAGCGGCAGTGCGTTCCTTCGGACGGACTCTGGCTGCCGAACTTGCGCCCCGCCGCATCCGTGTAGTTACCATCAGTCCGGGCCCCGTGGCCACCGCGCTTTTCAGCAAGCTGGAGATGCCGAAAGAAGCAGCGGACGCCGTGGCGGCGGGCTGGGCAGCAGGTGTGGCGCTCAAACGCATGGGCCAGCCCGAAGAGATCGCAAGACTTGCGTTGTTCCTTGCTTCAGACGAGGCTTCATTCATTACCGGTACGGAGGTGTTCGCGGACGGTGGTCTCGCCGAACTCTGATCGCTCCCCCGGCTGGAACAAAAGCAGCAGCTCGCTACGACCGAGGTCTGAGCCGCCGGCTTTCCTACGGATTATCTTCCAGGGTGAGGCGTCGTTGCAGTTCCAGATGGATTTGGCCTCGTCTTACCCGGGTTAGTTTCACAAAGTCGCAGTGGTCCTCCAAGCGACGACGCAGGAGGATCAATCGTGCCTCCAGATTGTCTTTGATATCGGGAAGTTTGAGGTCGCTATCCAGCCGGATTTCCTTGTTTGAAAAGTCCACACGACCTGTCTGGATGTTATTCTGTGCGAGCTTCCAGAAGATCCGGCCGGCAACGCCTTTGATAAGGTAGGCGTCATCGATAAAGATGCTGTCATCCGAGGCGTAATGCTTGACGACAGCGCTGATACGCGAACGCACGGTGGCGCGGCGGGGCGGGACCGCCTTCGGCGCGGGCGCTTCCGAGCGCACAAGTATCGCCATGTTGGCCGCCAGTTGCCGGGCAGCGATCTGCATCACGCGTTCATCGCGCGCCAAAAATCGGCCGGTGAGCGCGCTCTGTAAACAGAGCACCCCAAGTAGCTGGTTGTGAGCGAGGAGAGGCGCCACTAACTGGCTTTGAACATTTGGTAATCCCGGCAGCGAGATCTCCTTTTCGAGCAAACTTTTCTTGCCCCGGCGCCGGGCTGCGGAACGCACGGCCCGGGAAAGAATCATCTCCCGCACCAGGCTGGTGGTACGGACGACTACGCGGCGTTCGGCGGCGACGCCAAGGATTTCTTCGCCAACCCACACTTCCGAACCCACGCCCGAATCCTTGAAACCGTGGCTGGCAAGCGTATAAAGGCGCGTGCCATCTTCGTTCAATGCCATCACGAAAGAATGCTTAATCCCAAAGATGGCAGATAGAGCGTTGAGCCCCGTGTCGAGGAGCGAATCGAGATCGCCGCAAGCCGCGAGCCGCTCGCTGAAGATTTCGAGTTCCGGCAAGGGGTCGGTTTTCTGGAAAGTTTCGGCAGGAGCCTGCGAATCGAACGGCTGGCAATCCAGGACACGGTAAATATCCACGCCGCGAAGCCTGAAAACCTGGCTCATCCCGGTTTGGGAAGCTACCGCATCCAGGCGGGACTTCATCTTCTCGAAGATCGGCCCTTGGGCCTCCGTTCGCTCGTAGCACAAATTCAGACGATATTGGTACCCCGTCTCCGGCGATACCACGATCACCTGCACCATCGGGTTCTCCATAACGTTCCTGCGGGTCTTGTTGAAAAACTGGTAGGAGAGACCGACATGCTGGGCATCGAGCAAGTGAACAATCGAGAGATACGTCAGGTTCGGTGTTCCATCTCGCGAGCAGGAACAAATCGTCGACGGAATGATTCCTTCAAAGCAGGAGGCAATGTTTTCAAGCGGAACGGTCAGGGGTGAGGGTTCGCTCATAAGGGTGCTCCGGCGTCCGGCCCGGGAGTCTGGTCAAATATCTGCTCGG
>JAJXZM010000513.1 GCA_021780055.1 Acidobacteriota bacterium | reverse complement strand
GTAGACCTGATCGCCCGTCCAGAGCAGCACGTCCGGCTTTTGCCAGCCCAGGTGCTTGACGAACTCCGAGTGAGGAAACCCCATGTCCCAGATGCAGGTCAGCAGACCCACGGTAATCTCGTTCCGGCCCTTGGGGTCCTTGCGAATGGTACCTTCGTAGGTGTGCTGTCGCAGCTTCCCGTCGGCATCCGGCATGGCGTAAACCAGCCGGTAGGCATGATCTTTGCCATCATTCCAGGCAGCCACGCGAAAGACGGCGTTCCAGGCATCCTCGTCAAGCTCCGCTGTGCCAATCGTTTTCCAGCGGTTGCCGCCGTTGCGAACCTGCAGGCGAACTTCCTTCGGCGCGTTCCCCATTGGCGGACACTGTGCGGAAAGCTTCAGCACGCCCCGGCTGACGGTATAAAGCGCGAACAGGATGGGCCCATAGGTGTGGTCCTCGCGCGCGTCAATCTTGCTGCCGCTGAGCGTCCAGTCAGCAAACCAGAAACGCATGGTCCCGCCGCGCCACTGCCCCGGCGGATAGAAATCGTAGCCCGTCAGCTTGCCCAGCGGCTGGGGCGTCGGCTCAACCTTGCCGGAACTGCAAACGAGCGCCACGCCACCTTCCAACCACTCGCCCGGAACCTGCCGCGTGACATCAGCCAGTCTCTTTCCTTTCGCGTCTTCGGCACGAAGCGTCACGGCATAGCCGCTGCCCGACGTGCGCGCCTGCAGATCAAGTTTCAGTTCATGATCGAGATTCACCCGCGGCGCTGACGGCTTGACTTCACCGATAAAGAGCTGCCCTTCGGCCGTAACGCCCACATTCATTCCGCGGCCGTGGATAGCCCGGGCGCGATAGTCGTCCACAAAGCTCTTGATGCCCACACGGAAGCCCGCAAAACCGCCTTCGAGCTTTTTCGCCGCGCGCTCGGCGCTGTGGAACGGACAATGTTGGGCAGAATCTTCGCCGTGGTTTTCCCCGCCACCGTCCAGCCGTCCCAGCCGAACGCTCATGGCAAGCGCTCCCTGGCGATCAGACACCTCGCGCGTCAGCAGAAACACATTGCGGTCGCCACCCGGACAAACACACTCCAGGCGTCCGTCTTGGATGCGCCAATCCTCCAGCGGATTGGTCCAGTATTCGGGTCCGGCCCAGGGACGTTCCGCCCCCTTTGGCCACGCACTGTGAAAGCCGTTCTCTTCCGCGGCTACCGCATGCGACGAACCCAACAGCGTCACGGCGGTCGCCCCCAGCGCCGCCCCACTTGATTTCTTCAGAAATGATCGGCGATTTATTCGTCGAGACATAGCTTCCATCCAGCTCCCCGGCACCTTAAGAAGCGACTAACCCAAGCTGGATGAATACTTATCGAAAGGCCTGCAATTCCGTGCAACCGGCCCTTCAGCCAGCAAGATATGGACCTTCCCTAATGTGCCACTTCCAATCAGTTGATCGTGTTGTGCGTTATATCCTTCTTGCGCGGCGGATGTAAAGAGAATTCCAGTTATTAAGCGAAGTTTCGCTTCATAAAATCGCGTGCCGTCATGTTGCGTGCGTTCCTAACAGCAACATTGCGCCAACGCCCTTGCATGGACATAAGACGGGTAGCCGCTCCAACATCCCCTATATTCGAAAGCTGCCTGGTTGAGACGCGGACTATGTTCTCATCGGCAGGATTATAGTTTATGGGACGATTGAAGACACAGTGTCCAATGAGCTGCTCGTGTACTTCCTCGGGATGGCCATCCAAGGTTCGGTCTCAAATGTACCGCAAAAAGTCCCGAAGTCGTGCCGACTTTTCAAAAACCCTGCTAGCAAGAACACTTTCGACAAGCGCGCACTGCTCCTGACGCGTATTTTCATAATGCACAGGAAATGATTGCAGGTCTTTCAAAATCAAATACCCGATTCAATGAGAAACTAGCATAGTTAGAGGACCTAATCAATGCAAGGAAAGCGCCACCGCAGAATTTCCATCTTTTCTCCGATCAGTCCTTGGAAACGCTTGGTCATTGAACATTCATGAAACGCACCTCATTGCGCCAGCTGGCTATCAAAGAAACGTCCGTCTGGGAAAGCCGACTACCATTTGGGTGGTCACCGGGTCCAGTCACGACCAGACAACCGCTTTGTGCCCCAAGGTTCTCTATGCGTTCTTTTTTGAAGCCCGGTAGCGGCGGATCAGGTTGTTAGTTGAACTGTTGTGCTCCAGTGGCGGCTCCGCCTCGGCCTCAAGCTCAGGAATGATTCGTTGGGCCAGAACTTTGCCCAGCTCCACGCCCCATTGGTCGAACGAATTGATGTTCCAGATCGTCCCTTGCGTGAAAACGATGTGCTCGTACAAAGCAACCAGTTTGCCCAAAACCTCAGGCGTGAGCCGGTCTGCCAGGATGGTGTTTGACGGCCGGTTGCCCTCAAAGACGCGATGGGGCACCAGCCAATCCGGCGTTCCCTCGGCTTTAACTTGCTCAGACGTTTTCCCGAATGCCAGTGCTTCGGTCTGGGCGAAAACGTTTGCCAGCAGCATGTCATGGTGGCGGCCCAGAGGGTTGAGAGCTTGGTTGAACGCGATAAAGTCGCAGGGAATCAGCCGCGTCCCCTGGTGGATCAACTGATAGAAGGAGTGCTGGCCGTTAGTCCCAGGCTCGCCCCAATAGATCGGCCCAGTGGCGTAGTTGACCTCCGTTCCATCAAGTGCCACATGCTTACCGTTGCTCTCCATCGTTAATTGCTGCAAGTAAGCCGGGAATCTCTTCAGGTACTGCTCGTAGGGCAACACGGCAATCGTCGGGGCGCCAAAGAAGTTGTTATACCAGACCGTCAGCAGACCCA
>JAJXZM010000492.1 GCA_021780055.1 Acidobacteriota bacterium | reverse complement strand
TGCAGATTCATACGGGCATGCACGGGTTCCATATTCGGTTCAAGGACATTGAAATCCGCACACTCCCCTAACTGGGAGAATCCGCGGGCATGGACACCGCTCCCAATGGGGTGGCGACTTCTAAGGACAGGGGATAGAGTCATGACGAAGAACAATCGTAGGGATTTTCTGAAGTTATCAACAGCCGCGGCTTTGACTGCAGCCGGACTGGGCGGTGCGGAGAAAGCTCTGGCAGCGACATCCGGTTTGTCGATGTCAGGCAACGCCGCTGCATCGGGGCCGGTGCCTGCACCGCCGAGTCAGTACGAACCGATGGCTCTTGGCATCATGACCGGTATCGGGAACGACCCGGAAGCGGCGATGGCCAGGGTCCACAGCCTGGAGATGCACACCTGCCAGATTGACTCAGACCTGATGAGCGATGAGATGATCGACCGGCTGGGAAATGCGCTGAATAAATACAACATAGTGGTGACGGCCATGGGAACCGATGGGCCGGGACCTTATATCTACAATTTTTATGACGGGCCCTTGACGCTTGGATTGATCCCCCGAACCTACCGTGGGGCGCGGCTCGAAAAGCTGAAGAAGTTTTCAGACCAGATCAAGAAGCTGAATGTACCTGCTCTCCGCATCCACGCAGGATTTATTCCTGAAGATCCGAATACCGAACTGTATTGGGAATCGATCGAAGCGCTGAAGGATATCGTCAGCTACTGCAAACGGAATGGGCAGGATTTTCTGTATGAAACAGGTACGGAATCTCCAACCACGTTGCTGCGCGCAATGAAAGACATCGGCCTGGATGGCCCGCTCAGCAATCAGGGCGCAAACCTCGATACGGCGAACCTTATTCTATATGACAAGGCGAACCCGCTGGATGCTCTGGATGTTATTGGCCCGTACGTAAAGAACACGCATGCCAAGGACGGATTGTATCCCACGGGCACTCGCGAATTGGGCAGAGAAGTTGCCATACCGCATGGGAAAGTTGACTTCCCGAAGATCATCGCAAAGCTGAAGGCGCTGAATTATCAAGGGCCGATCACCATTGAGCGCGAGATTTCAGGTCCCCAGCAATTGGAAGATGTAAAACGGGAAAGAGACTATCTGCTGAAACTGATTAAGTCCTAGGAACCGTGCCGCGCAGGTGGCCAGGGATGGAAATTCAAAGGAGGGTATGACTGTGAGTGTAGAATCCGGCAAGAAAGTAGGACGAAGGGAGTTCATGGGTACGGCGGCGGCGGCAGCAGGCTTTATGATCATGGCCCCGCAACTGGTGCGGGGTACGGCAGCAAATTCCGCTTTGCGCGTTGGTCTGTTGGGCTGCGGCGGCCGCGGGACCGCTGATGCCGAGTACCTGATTGATACCGGTAAAGCCCGACTGGTGGCGCTGGCGGATATTTTCCAGGACCAATTGGACAATGCAAAGACGCATTTTGACAAGTTTCAGAAGGCGAAAGGCTACGCGGCAATTGAGCGGTCGCTTATGTTCCGCGGACCGAACGCATACAAGGAGATCGCGAACTCAAAAGACGTTGACGTTGTCGTGATCACCACGCCACCTTACTTCCACCCGGAGCATCTTGCGGAGGTGGTAACGGCCGGCAAACACGTTTACTGTGAGAAGCCTGTCGCAGTGGACCCGGCAGGTTGCGTGTCGGTACTGGACTCAGGGCGGCGGGCGCAGGGGAAGCTGAGCCTGGAAGTTGGCTTCCAGCTCCGCAACGCTACGCCTTATGTGGAGCAGGTGAAGCGGATTCACGCCGGCGCGCTGGGTGATATCGTTTCGGGGACCGGCCACTACTTTTCCGGGTACATTGACAGGCCTTCGTGGCCGGGCGCCTCGATGGACGAGCACCGGCTGCGGAATTGGGTCCATTACCGCATTTTGTCGGGCGACATCATTGTGGAGCAGAACATCCATGTGGTCGACTGCTGCAACTGGTTCTTGCAGGGACATCCGATCAAGGCCTCAGCTTCCGGCAGCAATCTCCACAGGCCTGACCACGGTGACGCCTATACGAACTACAGTGTGGTTTTCGAGTATCCCAACGGCGTCAGCATGACATTTGGTTCCACCCAGTTCAATAAGGGCTGGTGGGACGTGGGATGGAGGTTCTTCGGCACCAAAGGCGTCTCAGAAACGCACTACAACGGGCCGGTTGCTATCTATGGCGAGAATGCCTGGAAATACGGGCAGGGCGCTTCCGAAGCGGGCGGGGGAAAGTTCTCCGCTGCGGGTGTTTTCCATGGCAACCTGGACGATGCTGATCCAAACAAAAAAATGTCCTTCGTGGACAGCATCCTGAACAACCAGTTCCACAACCAGGCCGAACAGGGAGTGGAATCGGCACTGAGCTGCATGATGGCGCGCCACTCTGCCTATACGGGCCGGGAGGTCAGCTACGAGCAAATGTCCACCTCGGGTGAGAAGTGGACCGACGATATCGACCTCAGCCAGTTTGCCTGAGAAATGGCAGGAAAGGAAATACCGATGAGCAACGAAACTTCCAGAAGGGACTTTCTTAAGCTGACGGTTGCGGGGACGGCGGCGCTCAGTGCGCTGCCGGCCTCGTTTGCGGCAACACCCGTTCCGGCCGGAGGCAAGCTGTCGCTCGACAAAGGGCTGGTCTACAGCATGTTGCCCAAAGACATGAGTGTGGTAGACCGCTTCAAGCTGGCCCGGGATACGGGATTCAAGGTCGTGCAGGCCCCGACCACCCCTGACCAGAAAGAGGCGGAAGAACTGAAGAAGGCGGCCGATACGACAGGCGTCCGGATCGACTCTGTGATGAACATGGCGCACTGGCAATATCCGCTCTCTTCGTCG
>JAJXZM010000411.1 GCA_021780055.1 Acidobacteriota bacterium | reverse complement strand
ACCCTTCCCTACCGGCCAGCAACGCCGTGGTTTCAGCGATTCCGCTTGAACCTGTAATCAGCAGAACGTAGTCCATAGGAACCGGCGGTCAGTATTTTACGCGCACCCATCGCGACGATCGCATTGACTGGTAACCCGCATCGAGGATGCAGTTGACGATGTAACCGTCCTCATAGGTCTCGCGGGGCGTCGCGCCGCATTGCAGGCACTCAACAAAGTGCTTCATCTCGGCCTGATAACCGTAAGCAAAAGCTTCTTCGGGAAGCGGCCGCGTCCATCCAAAATCAATCTCTGCCTTCTCCACCACGTAACCGGCCGACCGCGTGGAAAAGCTTGTGATCGGCGTTCCGCGGGTGACGTCCGTAAAAATCGAGCCTTCCGAGCCGTGGACTTCGTTGCGCAGGTCGAGGCCGCCTTTGGTAGTCCACGAAAGTTCGCAATGGCCAATGCCGCCGCCAGCGAATTTGAGCACCAGCAGGGCGTTGTCTTCGCCCTTGGTCTTTTTGTGATGGATCAGCCGCGCGCCCCAGGCCATTACTTCCACAATGGGATCGTCTTTCCCGAAGAAGTATCGCGCCGCGGCAATACAATGGCAGCCCAGGTCGTTCATGGCGCCGCCCCCCGTCTTTTCAATGTCCCAGAAGTGAGGACTGTGCGGGCCGCCATGCGATTCCCTTGACCGCACCCACAGCACGCGACCGATGCCGCCCTGCTCAATGGTCTGCCGCGCCCGCACTACGCACGGCGCAAACACTTCCGTTTCCGCGTAGCCGTGCATTGCGCCGGAGCGTTTTGCGGCGTCGAACATGGCCTTGGCCTCGCGGCGATTTCGGCCCAGCGGCTTGGTGCAGACCTGATTCTTTCCGGCGCGTGACAGGGCCAGCGAAACAGGGAGATGGACTTCGTTGGGCAAGGCGATCACGTAAAGGTCGATTTCGTTTCGGGCGATCAGCTTGTCGAGGTCCGTGGCGGATTCCGATATCGCCCAACGCCGGGCAAAATCCTTTGCCCGCTCGCGGGTGCGGGAAAAATTCGCCACCACCTGCTGCCCATTAACATTGGCCAGACCCTGCAGGTAAAAATCAGCCACGAAACCCGAGCCGAGCATGGCGATCCGCACGTTATTCATAAAGGTGGCGAAGGCTCCTTCGGTAAGCCTCGTAAAAACGTTCCAACTGCTCTTCGGCGCTGGCGTTTCCCACAAACTGGTGGCTTGGCAGCAGCTCCGGCTTGATGCCGCGCGCCAGCAGGCGCTCGGCAACCTCGCAGCGCAGCATGTTGATGATGGCCGCACCCATCACGGTTGAAGCGGGCCCGGTGCGCCATTCGAGTCCCGGCAGTTCCAGAACACAATCGCCCGGCGGGCAGTGATTGTCAATCACCACATCCGCAAAATCGATGAGTTTTTTGCCGGATGAATGCGCCGGCTTCGACTGTTCGCAATGTCCGCGGGAGACAATGGCGATAACGGGCAATCCGCGTTTTTGCGCACCCTCGGCCATCTCCACTACCACCGGCCGGATGCCGCTGGTCGAAATGACGATGAAAGCATCGTGCGGGCCAAAACGAAATCCGTTCAGTATCTCCTCCGCGTAGCCTTCGTATTTTTCCAGGTAGAGCGGCGCCCGCAGGCCGTTGGCGCCAACAATCGCGGCGTGGTTTGAAAGCGAATGCTCCACCAGTGCGACAAAGCCTGGAAAGCATCCCTGACGCGGGGTCATCTCCTCGCACATCATGCGCGAGTGGCCGTTGCCAAACAGAAAAACCAGCCCTCCCTGCGCGATGGATGCGGTGCATATTTCCGCCGCCTTCTGGATGGCGGGCAATTCCTGCTCGCGAACTTCTGTCAGTATCTGTAACGTCTTGTCAAAGTATTGTTCTGCAGCACTCATGATATTCAACGCCTATAGGAGACCGGCCGCAACCAGGTGGACCCGCAACGGCCGTTCGATTTGTAAAAGCCCAGCCTCCGCCCCCGGCAACTTTTTCCCCTGTTCCACTCCGATGTTGACAACCCGCCGCCGTTCGACTATGACAGTACCACTATGTCAATCAATCCGAAAAGCCAATCAGCCTGGAACGTCCTTGGCCTGGACATCGGCGGCACCGAAATCAAGGCGGCCATGGTGAACGGCGAAGGCGATATCATAGCATCTCAACGGGCAGCCACGCCCAGGACATTCGTGAATCTCCAGCAGGCGCTCAAAAAATTTGCGAAAGAGTTCCGCCTGAAAGATGCGGACATCCGGGGCGCGGGGGTCGGGTGTAAAGGCATTATCGATCCCGAAACAACGGAAGTGCTTGCGCTGCCGGGCGAGTTGAATTATCTGCAAGGGCTCCGACTGCGTGACATTCTTGAGCCCATTCTGCCCGCCGCGTGCCCGGTTGCGGCCGATAACGACGCCCGGGTGGCGCTGGTGGGAGAACACCGCTGGGGAGCGGCGCGCGGCCGCAGCAACGTCATCATGCTGACGCTTGGCACCGGCGTCGGTGGAGCAATCCTTTCTGACGGCAGGATCGTCCGCGGAGCCGGCGGAGTTGCGGGCCACCTGGGCCACGTCACGGTTGATCCGGACGGCGGCCTTTGCATTTGCGGCAATCGCGGATGCCTGGAAACAGTCTTTTCCGCACGCGCCATCGAGGCTGAAGCTTTCGCCGCCATCCATCGCGGAGTTAAAACTCAGCTTCTCAATACGAACTCCAGGCCGCCAGGCTGCAATGACATTTTTGAATGCGCCCGGAAGGGTGACGAGGTCGCGCGCATCGTTGTGGAGCGCGCTACCCACGTCCTGGGCAGCGCCATTGCGGGCCTGATACATATTCTCGATCCGGAAGTTGTCA
>JAJXZM010000450.1 GCA_021780055.1 Acidobacteriota bacterium | reverse complement strand
GTTGCTGTGAATTGATCGCAGGTTATCGCCTGTGATGCCGTGACGAAAAACCATTCTAGACATTTTTCTTCCAAATAGCATGCAGGAAAAATTCTCGGTTACCTTCGGCTCCCGGCAGCGCGCTTTCAACATGGGCGATTTCACTGAACCCTAAATCAGCTGTTTTCTTCGCGACCTTTGCAATGGCCTCTTCGTGCAAACGCGGATCGCGCACGATGCCGCCCTTGCCCACCTGTCCGGGGCCCACTTCAAATTGCGGCTTGACCAGCAGCAAAAGGTCCGCACCCTCTTCGAGCAGCGGCGGGAGCGCCGGCAGGATCAGCGTGGAGGAAATAAACGAAACGTCCATCGTGACAAGCGAGACGCGAGTGCCGATCTGGTCCATGCCCAGGTATCGCGCGTTGGTTTTCTCCATCACTGTTACGCGCGGGTCCTGCCGCAGTTTCCAGTCAAGCTGGTTGGTTCCGGCGTCCACGGCAATGACCCTGGCGGCGCCTCGCTGTAGCAGGCAATCCGTAAACCCACCGGTCGACGCGCCGATATCCAGGCAGGTTTTACCTTTCGGATCTACGCCAAAATGGTAAAGCGCCGCCTCGAGTTTCACCCCCGCCCGGCTGACGTACGGGAGCGTCCCGCCCAGCAGCCGCAGTTTGGACTCAGCGCTTACAGTTGTTCCGCATTTTTCGATCTTCTGCTCGTCCACGAGTACCTGGCCGGCCAGGATCATCGCCTGCGCCTTCTGGCGGGATTCAGCAAGGCCACGCTCCAGAAGAAGCCGGTCGAGGCGGATTTTTCCCGGGCCGTGATTGCTCATTTAAGCGAAGCTTAACCGCTGAGGAGGCGGAAAGAAAGTCCTGGGCCCATTGCGTACGAAATGCAAGGCCTTGGGGAATGTTAACGCAGAGCATGGCGCTGCATTTTCCGGGTATCGTGGGGCGCATATTTGCGGTAAGATCGCTGGCGCAATCGTAGAACAAACTTTTTGCGGCCTTTGCTCTGGCCGGAGACGGGTAACGGAACTCATATCCTCAATCCATTCACATGCCGGGAAGGAGAAAATTCATGCGGGAAAAAGGGATGACCAGACGGGATTACCTGAAGCTGATGGGAGCTGGAGGCACGATGGCTGCGGTGGGTGCTGCCGCGGCATGTACCTCCGGGCAGGCGCCGAAGCCGGCGCAAACCGAAGAGCCAGGCGAGCCGGCTGCCGCGGTGGCAGACCGTGAGCGGCGCATGAAGTGGTGGCACGCAGCGAAATTCGGGATGTTCATTCACTGGGGGCTTTACAGCGTGATTGGCCAGCACGAATGGGCCATGGAAAAGGAGGGCATTCCGATTCCACAGTATCAATTGCTGGCCAAACACTTCACTCCCAAGCCCAACGCGGCCCGCGACTGGGCGAAACTGGCCCGCCGGGCCGGGCAGAAATACATGGTGATGACGACAAAGCACCATGAGGGCTTCTGCCTGTTCGACACCAAGCTGACGGATTACTGCGCTCCCAAACAAGCTTGCGGGCGTGACCTGGTGAAGGAATACGTCGAGGCCGCACGCGCTGAAGGATTGCGCGTAGGCTTCTATTATTCGTTGATGGACTGGCACCATCCGGACGGCGCCAGCTGCGCCACAAATGAAGCCGCCCGGCAGCGCTTTGTGGCGTACACGCACGGCCTCATCCGTGAACTGATGACCAACTACGGCAAGATTGACGTTCTGTGGTACGACGTTGACTGGCCGCTGACGCCTGAGCAATGGGAATCGAAGAAGATGAACGACATGGTCTTCAAGCTGCAGCCGGACATCATCGTGAACAATCGCAACGGATTGCCGGGAGACTTTTCCACACCTGAGCAGCACATCCAGGCTGCCGAAAAAGGCAGGTCGTGGGAAACCTGCATGACCATGAATGACAGCTGGGGTTACCAGAAGGCCGACGACGACTTCAAGTCTGCAAAGACCATCGTGCGCAATCTGGTCACCTGCGCCAACGGCGGCGGAAACTATCTGCTGAACATCGGCCCCAAACCGGACGGCTCGGTGCCGGAGGAAGAGGTCAAGACGCTGGATGCCGTGGGCAAATGGATGGACAAAAACGGCCCGACCATTTACGAAGCAGAGCGATGTAATGCGAGTGGAACGACCAACGCGAACTTCACCCGGAAAGGGAACACCCTCTACATTCATGTCCACTTCTGGCCGGGCGACACGCCGGCGGGAAACTTTATGTCGTTCTTCCAGCCGCAGTCGGTAGTCGCAGTTGGAGGATTGCGGGCAAAGGTGAATTCGGCGCGGCTGTTTGCCTCGGGGAAAAAGGTGAATTTCCGGCAGGACGATACTTCCATTCAGTTCACAGGGCTGCCCGTCAAGGCTCCCGATGACCCTGTGACCGTGATTGAGGCGGAGTGCGACTCTGAGCCCGTCGTTAGTGGTCTCTACGTGCGCGAAAATCGAAAGCGTTTCAACGTGGGCCTCTGAGCGGCCGCACCTCCTGCTTTAGAAGAGAACGCGGGGGAGCAAGCTTGCTCATCAGAGGCCATTTGCATGAGCAGGCTTGCTCTGGTCTCGGAATTACTGTGGTTAGAGATTGAACAGAATCTTCAAGCTTCGATCAGGGTCGTGCATTTTCCTGAGACCTTCTTCGATGTCCCTCAGAGGCAGGCGGTCGGTAACGACACTCTTCACGTCGATGGCATTCCGCTCCAGCAGGGAGATGGCGACCAGAAAATCCTTCGGCGTGTAAACGCGCGCGCCCGATGTCCTGATCTCCTTAAAAACAAGATTGAGCACATCTACTTCGGGCGGCAATTTCGGAAGTCCGACGAGTGTAATGTGGCCCCGGACTTT
>JAJXZM010000523.1 GCA_021780055.1 Acidobacteriota bacterium | reverse complement strand
GATTGTCGTTTTCCCCCAGGCCCCCCCAAGATCCTTCAAAAAGGATTTGGGCGTCGACTGTTGGATGGGCGAAGCAGGCTCGGCAGGTCGAGAATCGTCTTCCCGGGCCTTTCCTGTTTCTGGATCGTGGCCGGAGGTATTTGTGTCGGTTGCGGTGCTCTCGCCTGAACCGTTTGCCAAAGGACTTGCCGCTTCAGCTGAACTTTTGCCTGAAGTTTTTGGCGAAGGACTTGCCCCGTCAGTTGCCATTTCATCGGAGCCGTTTGACGAGGGATTTGCCACATCGGCTGTACTTTCGCTTGGGCCGTTTGCCGGGAGACTTGCCACGTTGATCAAAGTCGTGCGAGAGCTGATTGCCCCGGAAGCTTCCTTGTGGTAGTAGGAGTGGTAGTAGCGCCGATACGTATAGCCATAGTAGCCATCCGTGCGGATGTCCATCTTGTTGACGACCGTCCCCAGGACTTTCCCTCCGGCATCCTGCAACATTCTGTACGAACGCGTCAAAGCACTCCGGGGAGTTACCCCGCTCTCGGCAACCAGGACAATTCCGTCGACAAGAGTGGAGAGCACAATCGCGTCGGTGAACGCCAGCAGCGGTGGCGAGTCCAGCACGATAAAATCGAATTGCTGCCGCAGGTCCTTCAACAACTGCTCCATGGTAGGCGAGGAGAGCAGTTCGGCAGGGTTCGGAGGGTGCGGACCCGCCGCCAACACCCACAGATTGGAGAGGGATTCGATCCGGATCAGAGTTTCCTCAAGCTTATGGGCGCCTGTGAGGACGCCGCTGAGGCCCTTCCTCTCGGTCAGGCTGAGGGCGTGTCCGATCGAAGCCTTGCGGAGGTCACCGTCCACGATGAGCACCTGCCCGCCGCGCTGCGCAAGGCTGAGAGCAAGGTTGAGAGAAGTTGAGGTCTTGCCTTCACCGGGTTGAGAGCTGGTGACCAGAATGGTTTGAGGTGGCCGCGGGGCAGTCGAAAGCAGAACCGATGTGCGCAGAGTGCGGAAGGATTCGGCAATCGGCGAAGACGGCATTTTCGCCACCGCGAGCGCCACGTCTCCGTTTGAAAGATGCGAAGACTGGCGGCTCCCCCCGAGCCATGCGCGGCGTGGGCGCACCGATTCCGCCGAAGGAATGATGGCCAGCGCAGGCGCCTGAGTAAAGCGTTCGATATCCTCAGCGTTCCTGACGGAGTTGTCGAAGCCCTCCTGCACGAACGCAACCGTAATACCGAGCATCAGGCCGATAACGAGGCCCACGGCCACATCCCGCGCCTTTTTAGGCCGGACCGGACTGGTTGGAACCAGGGCGTGGTCTAGGATGTTAACGTTATTGGCGCGCAGGCCTGCGGAGACCGTTGCGTTCTTGACATGCATCAGCAAACCGTCGTAGAGGGATTCGTTGGTCTGGAATTCGTGCTTCAGGATGTTGTCCTCTACCAACAGCTGGCTGGCTTTCCCAATGGCGGCTTTTTCCTGGTCCACGGCAGCGGCCAGGATCTTCTCTCGCCCCAGTGAGGCGAGGTAATTGTGTTGCACCCGCGCGAGGGTCTGTTTTTCCTCTTGCTTCATCAGCGACCCGACCTCTTCGATCTGGTCGTGCAGCCTGAGCACTTTCGGAAACTTCGGGCCATACTGGCTGAGCTCATTCACATACTGCGTCTTCAGGTCGCCCAGTTTGCCCTGCAGGGTTTCAAGAAGCGTGTCCTGGACCAGCACACCAACCTGGTCCGGGTTCGCCTCGGCCAACTGGTAGAGAGATTGCTTCTGCGCGAGATCATTCTGGGCATCGGTCAAATCCTGGCTCAAGCTGCCTAAACGCTGCTCCATCACGTTCTGGCGGTTCCCGATATCGATGATGGAATTCTCTCTTTCGTACTGCACCAGCGCCTCTTGTGATTTCTCGACTTTCGCCTTCAGATCATCGAGCCGCTGCTCCATCCAGGCCGAGGCCTGCTCGGTCGCATCGTACTTGGTGCGGAAGTTGTATTCGATGTAGTTGTTCACCAGGGCGTTGACCACTCGCGCGGCGAGCGAGGCGTCGGGACTCTCAAAGGCCACCTCGATCACGCGCGTCCCGTCGAGAAGGTGGACGTTGAGGGCCCTGTTGAATTTCTGTATCAGAGAGGCTTCTTCCGCCTCGGGATCACCTTGATTCGAAGCCGCCTGGGAAGCGGAGACTTTGAACTCCGGACTTTGGTCCAGATGCAGCTGTTCGATCGTTTTCCAGGCCAGATCGTCGCTCTTGAGCACCGTAACCTGGGTTTCCAGATAGGTGTCGTCAGGGTCCTGCGGCTCGTCGAGGTTCTGCACGGTCTGGAACTGCGGGGTCTCCCCCTGCACGGAAACCCTCGATATCGCCTGATAGATCGGCTTTGTCTTGAACGCAAAGATGGTTGCCAGGGTGGCAATGACCAGGGTGATGGTCAGAATCGTCCATTTCCGCTTGAGCAGGATGTGCCAGTAAGTACGCAGATAGGAGGAGATCTCGGAGTTGTCGGGCTGCAGAGGAACGACCGGGTACCTGCGGACAAGGCGCCTCTCAGGCAGATCCGGTTCCAGGGGGGCCAAATCTTTGATTTCGGACATGACGTGAGTTGCTTTCCTTAACTCCTACAGGGGAGCATGGTAGATGAGCAGGCCGGTTCCCACACCCAGCACAGACGCGACACCCTGCCGGAAGGCCTTCTTGCCGGTACTGTCGGGAACGAAAAGGATGTCGTTGGCCTCGAGAGGCTGGTCGGGAGCTTTCCCGGCTAGAATCTTTTTTAAGTTGACGCTAATTTGCTCTTGTCCGCCGGGGACTGACGCGGCCTTACGAATGATCACCGCTTTTTTCCGCATTGCGGTGGATGTGACATTCCCGGCCAGGGCAATGGCCTTGAGAACGGTCATGTTTTGCCAGCTTCCGGCAAGCGTGTATCCCCCGGCACGGTTGACAGCCCCGACGACATAAACAATTCCCGCCCGCAGGACCGTGACCGTATCGCCGGGATAGATAGGAAGATTGGATTGCGTATCCCCACCTTCAAAAAGCTTCTTCAGGTCAACCTTGATGGTCGTCGGTGGCGAGGATCCCGGCTTCCCATCTACACTTTCCTGCAGGCCAAGGGCTCTCATGGCAGTCTCGCCTCGGGTGACCACGGCGGTATCAGACGCGTCATTGGCAAGCCCACCGGCCTGGGTAATGGCATCAAGCAGGTTCGTCTCACCCAGGATGGGATAGATCTGGGGTTTGGCCACGGCGCCCGTGATCGCCACCGAGTGCACGCGCGACGACTTGACCATCACGGTAACGGAAGCATCGGTGACCAAACCTGCCTGGCGCAGTTTCGCCGCGATGACGGACGAGAGCTGGTCGGGCGTCAGGCCCACCGCTTCGATGGGCCGAGCCAGCATGGGGAGCGTAATGGTTCCGTCCGGGCTCACCCGATACTCACGGCTGAACTCCGGGACATCGACAACATAGACATCCAGCCGGTCATCTGGCGCGATGAGGTACTCCAGCCCTGCACGATCAAGGATGGATTTGTCGAGTCGGCCGGCTGCAGGGGCAGGGCGATTCGGCGCTTTCACCGGGGCAACGGTTCGACCCTGTGCCGTGGCCAGAGTACATGCCAAGCCCCAGCCAGCAAAGAGTAAGAACGCGAAGCCCATGCCCTTGCGAAGCCTTGAAGCGAGCATTCTCAATGTGAAGACTGACGGTTTCATCAATAGCCGCCTGAAAGGGGCAAGGATATGCCCTATGATGCGTGAAAAGCGCGACCTTCGGCCACGCGCTCAACGTCGGTCACCGCCACTTCCACCGAGATCGATCTGACCAGCAGTTCGACCGAGAGCACCAACCGGTAGAAATTCTTCTTGCGAACGAGGATGCCTTCGACGCCTTCCAGAGGGCCCGCCTTTACCCGTACCCGGTCGCCGGACTTCAGGAAGGGGTGGGGTTCGACACGCCGACCACCCTCGACAGCCTGGCGGATTGCCTCGATCTCTTCGCGGGGGATCGGGGCGGGCTGGCCACCCAGCCGCACAAAATCATAGACACCGGGGACGGAAAGCACAGCGCCCCGCTGATCAGCCCCCATAAGAACAAATACGTAATTGGGAAACAAGGGCACGGACAGTTCCTTCGTGCGATCCTTCCATCGGTGGAGCGCCGCATAGAGCGGAAGGAAGGCTTCCACCTCCTTCCGCGCAAGCACCTCGGCGGCCGCCTTCTCGTGCCGATGCCGGGTGTAGACGGCAAACCAAGTTGGAGATTGGGATTTGAGGTCGATTAGGTTCTGGATTTTGTCCACAGCTCCGCTCTGTAACTTACAGGAGTGTTCTGCCTGAATAAGTTATGCGTACAGTTTGCACGGCAAGCTACGGTTCAACTCGCCCGGATTCCCAGGATGATCATCGGGCTTGCGTTTGATTGGGTCGCTGCGGTGCCTCTGTTTTCGGCACCCGCACCCCGAACGAAAGATCCGCACTTCAAAAAACAAACTGCCACTTGGTTCGAAGCTCCTGGTGACACGCGCTCCGCAATCCCAGGGAAGCGCACGGTGGTAACATTTCTGCCCGGAGTCAAAAAATCCGCCTGAAGGGTAATTCGAATCCCAAGCGGCAGTGACCAGTCCAGAGCGAATGGCGCTCCTTTGCCATTAATGCCGTGAACCCAGTTCTCGCCAAGCGCCCGCTTGCCCCCGGGAGTATGCGCCTTGGCCGGACAAGCAATCTCACAGCGTTTATGTCGCCTTCACCCTTGGGGTATTGCTACAGTCACTGGGCCATTCGAATGAATTGCTCTCATACCCTCGCTCCGGAAACCACAAGGCACGGCCCTTACGTTAAGAGGGTACAGAATACCTTCGGACGTTGAGTTCTGCGCAACGGTTGCCCGGAGAGGTTCCGCCCATTCATCTGCTTTCGGAGCGGCAACAAATCTTTCAATGACCTTGCTTGTTACCCGAGGAGTGAACCACCGCTCTCTTTGGGCTACCCTGTGAATCTTACCTGCCATGACCTGAGGTTGTTCTGCCGTTGAGGGGCATCCACAGGCTCCTGCCTCCAAAGCCTGAATATCATGTTCTTTGCTGGGATCATCAGCCGGTAACAGGGCCCGTGCTCCCGGAAACATCTCGCGCAATTGGTGCACCGGATCGATGCGGAGGCGGAAACCAGTGGCATGTATGAGGAGGGAGCGCGGCTGGGATAAATCATTTACCCCAGCGGCGGTAAGAATGCTGTCAAAAACCGCGACGGCAGCGATTACTCCCGTGTCCGCCAGCAACGTCCGGAGGGATTTGTGAAACAGAACCCTCGAACTCATTATCCCGACTTCCAATTATAATGCCACCCACTTATGGTTATGAAAGCCTGCCACGCAAGGAAAAACAAGCCCGCCGGTTGGGAACGTACCACAACCACTTCATTAAGCTCATGTACTTAAAACCAGCAACGTTCCAGCACAATCCCAACATTATGACAAGTTAGTTAACGCATGCAATATACTTGACCACGGCACACGATGTCAAGGCACCCGAAGAGCATCCTAAGAGATTTCCCTGAGGGACGCACCTGCCGCGACCACCTCCGTCGGCGTTTGGTTTTCGGCCTTACAGACATCGTTTGCGACAGCAGGCAGGAAAATTCCGTAACCCTTCACATACTGATAGGCCCTGACGTTCAGCCGCGGCCTGCCCCTCTGCTACTGCCACAGTAAGTACTCGGATGAATCGCCCGCAAGGATGAACTCTTTAATAAATTCGCCGGAACCGCCAACCTTAACTGGCCTTTACTGCACGCCCCCGCAATGAAAACATACTTGCAACCTCAGGCTTATCCCGTCATTAATAACGTTGCAGGTTCGGGAATTGTTGATCTGGGGAAATAAAATTCGCATCACGAGATAAACACCCGTTTCTGGGAGCTGGTTGCGTGGCAGGCTGTGGGGGCATGATTTCGGGTTCTATCCACGCGGGCCAGCCATATGCGGCAGGTGTTCGTCGTCACCGCCATGGACCAACAGTGACCAGGGCCGATGAATGAAGGGATGTACTCTCTCTGCTGCTTCGGCAGAAAGCTGGGTGGTGTTTAAATCTACAGATTTTGTTGAAAAAGTAGTCCGGGGGATAAGGGGAAGGATTTTTGACGGGTTTACAGAAGCCAGGTACTGTTATTCAGTGTTTCCGGTTCATCCTTTTCGCGCTTGCCCCCGCATTGTCGGCCTGGGCCGTACTGTTTCCTGCCCCTCAAGTGGTGCATCCTGCCGGCAGAGTCTCGGATTGGGCAAGGAACTTGACCAGCCGTTTGAGGTTTTGCGCGGTCGCCGCAAGGTAGAACTGTTCTGCCACGTTCCAAAGCCGGCGTAAGCGCGCCCGCGGTAATCCGACCCGTAGCTTCAGTTCGGAGAACAGCGCCTCCACTTTGTTCCTCTCGCGGCGGGAACGGGCGTACGCCGGGGTTGACACCAAGTCTCGAGCGGCCTGCCGCGCCGCTTCCTGCCAGTGCACGGACACCTTGCGATAAGGTCCTGGCGTACAGCGCTTCTTGATCGGGCAACTCCCGCAGTCCCCGGGTTTGGCTGAATAAAGATAGCTTTGGCCCTTTCGCGACACGCCCCGGTAGCGCAGCCGCTTCCCCTCGGGACAGCGAAAGGCGTTCTCCACCGGATCGTACTGAAAAGCGTCGCGAGTGAAGCGCCGGCGTGTCTGATGACGGCGATCGATCACCGGGATATGGGGCTGAATGTTCCGTTCCCACAGCCAGGCCAGGAACTCCCCGCTCCCATAGCCCTTGTCGGCCCCCAGACTTTCCGGGCAAATCCCGAACCGCTCCTTCACCTGCTGTAACAGATGGCGAGCCGCCAGACTCTCCTGCCGAACGCGTGCCGTGGTGGCTTCCACCCCCACAATGATGCAATGGGCGTTGTCGATCAGGTAATGGTCAAAATAAGAAGGAGCCGATGGCCCCCATTTGCCGATCCAGCAGGCGTCCGGATCCGTCTTCGAGATAATCTGCGCGGCCACCGACTGCGGTGCCGGAGGTCGATCGGCAGGATCGGCGACGGGATTTTGTTGCGCCACTTCCTGCAAATATTCCCGCACGGTGCGGGAAACTTGCGCCACCTCCTCTAACTGCTTCCGTTCCACCCCGCTCTGGGAACTCGCATCGGCGCGGATGACCGTCCCGTCCACGGTTAGCCTTTGACCCTCAACTAATCCGACCTCGATACACCGCCGCACCACCTCTTCGAAGACTTCCAGAAAGATGCCCGAGTCCCGGAACCGCCCGTGCCGGTTCCTGGAAAACGTCGAGTGATCCGGAACTTCCTCGTCCAGCCCCATCCCTGTAAACCAGCGGTAGGCCAGGTGCATCCGAATCTCCTCCACCAGCCGCCGCTCGCTGGTGATCCCGTACAGATAACCCACCAGCAGCATCCGCAGCAGAATCCCCGGGTCGATCGAGGGCCGCCCCATCCGGCTGTAGGCATCCTTCAGCCGTTCTCGCACAAAGCTGAAATCCACGTAGCGATCCAGGCGCTTCAACAAATGATCCTTGGGAATCTGATCCTCCAGGCGGAAGTAATAAAACAGCGGCTCACTGCGAGGCTTTTCACCCATCATCGGCGGCGCTCCTTTTGCAGATCTCGTTGCCACTCCCTCAGACCCTCATGGGCCCTTCGAGCCAACTCCTTCTGTAAACTTCGGTAGTTTTGAATCTGCCGGCGCATTTCCGCGACTTTCTCACGGGGTACATAAAGAGAACAGCTGCGGCCTTGCTCCTTCCAGTACAGGTAATACAGAGGCCCATGCTTCTGGCCCCGCGCGCAGCGGCAGCCCGGCTTGCCGCAGACTACATATTGTTTCACCAGCGATCCGCCCACCACCGGGAAGGACTCCAAGACCTTCCGCAGTGGCGCAGGGAGGGAACGGGGCGAGAGTCGGGAAGAGGTTTCGCTCATTCTGTGTGTACTATAACATATAAGAAGACCCAGATAATAGCACCCCCAGGCACTCATTGCCGCCAGAACTCGACTTTTTCAACAGAATCTACAGTTTTTTAGACAGGTGAATTGGCCGAATCCGGGTTCCTGGAATCAATAACTTCCGGAGGCGTTTGCGGCAGGGGTTTATGACACCCCCGTTTGGAGGCCTATTTGAGCGCTTTACAGATGCTGGCCTTGCTGACCTGATGCTCCTTCGCGAGCTCGTTCAGGCTCATTCCTTGCGCGCGGTCCTGAAGGATGGCCGCCCGGTCTATCTGCAGTCTGGGCCTTCCGATCCGCCGGCCTTCCAGCTTCGCCCGCCTCAATCCCGCCTCCACCCTCCCTGATTAGCGATCTCTCCAGTTCCGCAACGACACCCACAATCACCAATACAGCCTTTCCCAGCGGTCCGCTCGTGTCGATCTGTTCTCTGAAGCTGATGAACTCGATGTTCATGTGAGCCATCTCGTCGAGCACCTGGAGAAAATGCCGGACTGATCTCGCCACGCGATCCGAAGCCCAGACCAGCAATACGTTGAATTTCCCCTGCCGGGCGTCCGCCATCATCTGATCCAGTCCCGGCCGGGAGTCTCTGGCGCCGGTGACTTTGTCTTCGTAGATGCTGGTGATTTCCAGTCCCCTCTGCCTGGCCAGTTGCCTCAGATCATGCAGTTGAGTCTCGGGATGCTGCTCAAGCTTTGAAAGGCGCAGGTAGAGAACAGCCTTTCTGCTATCGCTATTCATGGATGCATCTCCCTCGTGACGGCCTTTGCCTGGAAGCACCCAGCAAGGTGGTCCTAAAACCCCTGACAGCGTTTCATGACCGCCACAGGGGGTAGAAGGCTCAGTTCTGCCCGGCCACCCTGCAGAGAGGCTTCCGGCGTAAACCAGGATTCGGGACAGACCAAAGCGGCCGGGCCTCATGCGAGTTCTGCCAACTCCACGGGTTCCAGTCCCAGCGTGGCGTAGAACTCCGGAGCGCGGCTCTCCAGCGCGAAGCGGGCCAGCAGGCGCCGGTCCACCTGCAGGGCCTGGGCCAGGCGAGGCAGCAGGGCCAGGCGGGGCTTGCGGCGGCCGCTCTCGAACTGAGAGATGGCTTCCGGGGTGACGGCGCAGCATTCGGCCACCTGGGCCTGGGTCTTGCCGAGCCGCTCCCGGCAGCGGGCCAGGAAGGCAGCGAAAGTAATAGGCATAAGGATCTCCTCCTGAGGATGGTCGGATTTGAATATGTACTACATATAACTATATCATATCAGATCCTTCTTTCCTCCCGCCCTTCCTCTCCCCTCCTCGCCCGTGATATCCTCCCTGCCTGATGCCACGCTCCGCTTCACCGCTTCCGCTCTCTCCTGACCAGCGCCGCGTCCTGGAAGCCTGGCGGGACTCTCCCCGGACGCCCCGCCAGGTGGCCCTGCGGGCCCGGATCATCCTCCTGGCGGCGGCCGGAGCTTCCAACCGCGCCATTGCCCGGGCCTTGCAGACCACCCAGATCACGGTGCTCCTGTGGCGGAAGCGCTTTATCCAGGGAGGCGCCCAGGCGCTGCTCGAACTGGCCCCCGGGCGAGGACCGCAGCGGAAGATCTCGCAGCGCAAGGTCCGGCAGATTCTGGAAGCGACGCGCCGGGCTCCCCCGGCAGGCGAGAAGCGCTGGAGCGTGCGGTCGATGGCCCGGGCCCAGCGGGTCAGCCAGACGACCGTCCAGCGGATCTGGGATGAATACGACCTGAAGCCCCACTTGACCAGGACGGCTCGACCGGGGCGGCCGGCCCCGGGGATGGTGGGACTCTACCTGAACCCGCCCGACAAGCTCCTGGCGCTCGTGCTGGATCGACGGCGGCCCGCTCCAGGAGCCGGGATGAAGTCCGCCGGTCGGAGGCGCTTGAGGGAAGCGCTGTTCGGGCTCGAATCACGAGTCGTGGGAGACAGCCGGTCGCGGCCTCAACAGCAGGCCTTCTTCACCTTCCTGCGCCAGATCGAGCGGAGGGTCCCGAGCGGCCCTATCCATCTGGTCGTGGACCGGGAGGGCACGCACAGGCAGGATTACGCTCAGACCTGGCTCCAGCGCCGCCGCTTTCGCCTTCACCCCACGCCCGAGGGCGATACGTGGTTAGACGGGGTAAGCCGCTGGCTGGGAGAGGTAAGCGGGAAGCGCGCCCCCCGAATAAGGTCTTTCGAAGCTGTCGAGCAGGCGATTCAGGCCTACCTGGCAGCCAGCCCTGTCCAACCGCAACCCTTTGCCTGGCCGCCCGCCCAGAAAAAGCCCTTTCCCAAGTCTCCTTATGCTTAAGGTATCTGAGATACAATAAAAACCCGGCCCTCCAGAAAGCGTCTGCCAGCCTCCTTTGCCGAGATCCAGGCCATTAGTTATTCAGTTCATCGGGAGAAGGTGTCCGTGGCAGCGAGAAAGAGCAGCAGTTTTGACAATTTGATGAGCCGCAGCCCCATCCGCGAGGAGGCGGTAAAAACTCTACATGCGACTCTATATAGGCTGAATTGTTAACGGTGTTTCGGGTTGAGCGAGGCTTCTGGACAGAATGAACGGATGACATTCTGATCCGGAGCCGCCCCGATGAGTTTGCACCGTTGCCGTTATTGCCAGCAAGTCTTTCAGCCCGCCCCTTACCATCCCCAACAACAGGTTTGCAGCCAGCCCGCCTGCCAGCATCAACGCCGCCGGGAATATCACCAGCGAAAGATCCGTTCCGATCCCGTCTATGCCCAGGTCGTGCGGGAGAGCCGCAAGAAGTGGCGAGACGCGCATCCCGGTTACCAGAAGCGATATCGCCAGACTCACCCTGAGGCCGTCGAACGCAACCGGCAGCGACAGCATTTCCGAGACCAAAGCCGCCGCCTCCAAGGGCTTGTAAAGAACAACTTGGCTCTGGACCTAAAACGTTGTTCCTCTGAGGTTTGGCTGCTGGGACCGGCCGCCGCCGACCTTGTAAAGAACAACTTGGCTGCTTCTCAACTGCTGATTTTTCAGCCCCTGGGTCCTTGCCTGGTGCCCGGCGATGGTTCTTGTAAAGAACATCGATTTCGAGTGTCGGTTCGCGGTCCCGATAGAGTAACTCATTGCCCAGTTTCCCTGAGGGGTCCTTATAAGTGAGCTCGGCGACCGACGAACCGTGCCACTTAACATCAATCACGGTTACCAGG
>JAJXZM010000122.1 GCA_021780055.1 Acidobacteriota bacterium | reverse complement strand
GAGACAGCAATGAACGTGAACGGATCGGTTGACGTGACACCGTAAAGCAAGCTCGACAAAAACCTCGTCAGCGCCAGCGCGCCCACAATGCCAATTGCAACGCCAATCAACGCCAGCTTGAGGCCCTGGCCGATTACAAGCTTCAGAATGCCGCTCCGCTCAGCCCCCAATGCCATGCGGATTCCGATTTCCTGGGTGCGGCTTCCGGCAAAATACGAGGTCAGGCCGTAAAGGCCCACGGCCGCCAGCAATAGTCCCAACAGGCCGAGTGCCGCAACCAGTTCTGCGCTGATCCTCTCCTGAGCCATGGCTCCACGCACGTGTTCGCGGAGGGTATTGAAATAAATCATCGTGAAGCCGGGGTCGAGATCGAGCAAGGTGCGGCGCACCGGGACCGCAAGGCCGGACGGATCGGGCGCCGTCTTTACCACCATTTCCAGCTCGCCGTAATCACTGAGTTGCAGGGGAGTATAAAAGTATGGCGTTGGAGGTTCCACAAACTGCGCGTTCACGCAGTCTTGCGCGATGCCAATCACCTCATATGGGTCGCCGCCGGGCTTTCCCATCCGGACCTGTTGGCCGATCGGGTCCCGGCCCGGCCAGAAGCGCTGCGCCATCGTCTGGTTGATCACGATGACATGCGCGCCGGTCTGCAGGTCATGCGCATCAATCGGGCGGCCTCGCAGTATGCCGGTGCCCATCATTTGGAAGAAGTTGTCGCCCACCGGGTCGTAACGGATCGGAATGCCTTCGGCCGCCGCGCTCCCCGTGGCGCCGGCAAAGAATACCTTGCGATTGGCGCCGGAGCCGCTCAGTCCGAAAGGTACGCGCATTGCTACGGCAGTTCCAAGGACACCTGGAATAGCCTCTATGCGGCCGCGTGCCTCCTGTACGAAGGCACGATACGCTTCCGGCGTCTTGAAGTCGGTCGCGAAGTCCAACACGAGCATGTTCTGGTGCGCGTCGAAGCCGGGATTGGCGGCTTGCGCAGTCATCAGCGAGCGCACCAGGAGCCCCGACGCGGCGACTAATACCAGTGAGATCGCCACCTGGGCGGCCACCAGAACGCTTCGAATGGATGACCGCGCCGTACCGCCCCGCCCCTGCTGCTTCAGCGATCCGATCACCGAATTCCGCGAGCCCTGCCTTGCCGGGATGGCGCCGAAGGCAAAAACAGAAAGCAGCCCGACCCCGATTGAAAACCACAGAACTCGCGCGGTTAAGTGCGTGTCAATCGCGGTCGTGAAGCCCATCTCCATGTTTGGAATCAGCTTCGGAAGCGATGCATCCACCCAGATACCGATCACCAGCGCCGCAGCCGTTGCAGCAGCGCCAAGCAGCGAGGCCTCAGTCAGCAGTTGCCGCAGCAATCGTTGCGGGCTGGCGCCCAGCGCGGCGCGCATCGAGAATTCGTGCCTGCGGCGCTCAGCCCGGGCGATCATAAGCGAGGCCACATTGGCGCAAGCAATCAAAAGGACCAGGCCGGAAATTGCCAGCAGGATCAGTGAGAATCCCCGAATCCCTTCACCTTGCACCTGGCTTTCGCGCAGGCAAATCATCTTGCGCCCCGTGTTCGTCTGCGGATGGTCGCGCGCCAGGCGGGCGGCCACCACCCCCAGTTCGGAATTGGCCCGATGAAGGGTCACGTCGGGCCGCAGGCGCCCGAACAGGTCTGACGGATTAGACCAACCTGTCGCCAGTGTGGGTCGCTCCCCGGTAAGTTCACTCCACGTACTCATCGGAATCCAGATGTTGGGTATCACGACCGGGTCTGAGCCGCGGAACCCGCGCGGCAACACGCCCGCCACAGTGACGTGCTGGCGGTTGAGGATAATGGTCTTCCCGGGCAGGGTCGCGTCCTCATTGAATTGATCTCTCCAAAACGGGTAGCTGATCATTACGGCTAGCGCTGCCGGCGAACGCGCTTCCCGGGCCGTCAAGACGTGGCCGGCCGCGGCCTGGGGCTCCAGCACATCAAAGAAATTGTCCGAGATCACAGCGACCTCGAGCAGCCGGCTTTCATCGCGTGTGTAGAACAGAGCGCCACGCCCTTGCGTAAAGGCGACACCCGAGAATGACTTGGCCCCCTGGGTGATGTAATAGTAGTCGAGATAGGAACTTTGTCCGCGCTCAATCACGCCTCCGCTGGTCGGGTTGCTGGTGAAGATTCGCACCACGCGCTCGGGGTGAGGCACAGGCCGGGGACGTAACCATATCTCGTCAACCAGGCTGAACACTGCCGTGTTGACCCCGATGCCAAGGGCCAGCGTGATGATTGCCACCGCGGTGAAGCCTGGGTTGTGGCGGAGCTGGCGGAGGCCGTAGCGGAGATCTTGCGCGAGTTCATTGATGATCCGCACGCCCCATGTGTCGCGGCATTCTTCCTTGACGGCTCCCACGTTGCCGAATGTTCTAAGCGCGGCGTTGCGGGCTTCTTCCGCACTCATGCCGCGCGCGATGTTCTGCTCGATCTGCTTTTCCAGATGGAAACGGAGTTCGTCGTCCATTTCGTGTTCAGCTCGGTTCATGTGGAAGAGTGCATACAGGTTGAACATCAGTCTCTCCGCATTGTAGAGGCGGCTTTATGGCACCAATGGCGAGATGAACTCACCGCTACGTGTTGCCAATTTTCGCCACGGCGAGGTAAACCCGCCGCTACTCATATCGCAACGCCACCATGGGGTCAACCTTTGCCGCGCGGCGCGCTGGGATGTAGCAGGCCAGGATCGCCACGGCAATCAGGATCAACGAAACAATGATGAACGTGAACGGATCGCCGGGCTTGACGCCATAGAGCAAGCTTGCCAGGAATCGCGTCAAAGCGAGCGCTCCGATGATGCCAATAGCCACC